>NZ_CAWUDN010000073.1:0-41039 GCF_963920915.1 Nostoc sp. PCC 9305 | reverse complement strand
GGGGGATCTACGACGATTTTGGTTTTCTAGAAAGATGTGTGTACACCGTAGCCCCAAGGGAGAGGGGAGTTAGACATTCAATTACCCTTCTCCCTTGGGAGAAGGGGTTAGGGGATGAGGGCGGGAGGAATTTGCAAAACGCCTGTCTGATATAGTTTTCGGCTTAAGTTGACACCTATGGCGAGACGCCCACCCCACAATAAATAATTGGATATTTTTTATTTGAAAGTCCCTAACTAACGCAGTAGCACTCGACTACGGGGGCCGATCGCTTGTTTGGGTGAAGTGGGCATTGTACAACTCTTGGCAGAATCCTGTGAACAAGCAGCTTGAGCAAGGGTTGCAGGGTTGACAACTACTTGATTTACCTCTAGGGAATTACCGCTACTAAATTCCATATTAGGTGTAGTAGAAATTGATGGAGAATTAGACCCAGATGTGTACGTTGTAGGTGTCGAGGAAGCGCCACTATCAACTATTGGTGTAACAGTGAATGTGTTACCGCCATCAACTATTGCCGTAACAGTGGATGTGTCTCCACCATCAACTATTGGCGTAACAGTGAATGTGTCTCCACCACTAACTACGGGTGCAGGAGCGATCGCACTACCATCAATTACTGGCGGGGGAGTGGGTGTACTACCACCGCTAATTACTGGTGGGGGAATGGGTGTACTACCACCACCAGTAGTTGGTGTAGGAGTTATAAGAGTTGCAGTTGCAGGTACTTTGATTTGTATTCTTGCTAGGGATGCGTTAGTCATTTCCAAAGATGTCACCTTTGGCGAACCTGGGAGATCGGATTTGAAATCAAAGACTGTGGGGGTGGCGCTACCATTGCGATCGCTATATCTGACTCCATATCCACTCACTTCAAAAGTACCCTGATACTGGTTTCCAGTGTTTGGATCGGTGACAATACCAGTGTATAAGGCTTTGGTGAGATTAAATTCATCCTGAACTACTCCTTGAAATGTGGTTCCTGCCAATTGCCCCTGGTATTTATAGGGCGTTAGCTCACCGCCAGAGAGAATCGGCGAAGTGAGAACGCCATTAAAGGAGACAATCGGAATGCCTTTAAAGTCAACAAAATAATGCAGACTACCATCACTACGCGTTCTTACCTGCACATAGTCTGACTTGTATATAGGAACGTAATTAGGATTATTGTTAGTACCTAAGTTCCGAGAGTAAGTTCCTGCATCGTCTGTATCAACACGAGTAATGCTTTGATTGAAATTGGGATTATTTCTGGGGAGTTGGATAGTACCCGATAATGTACCAGTACTTTGAATTGTGATTTGAGCAGAAGCACTTGTTCCACCTAAACCGATGAAGACTGCGGCTAAACTGCTGCTGCTAACAAGAAGACAACCCAACTGAACTGATGAATTTAATTTCATGAAAAATTTGCTCCTTTAATCACATACAAAAAAAATACGCGTATGCTTACGCATGACTTTTCCTTGCTCCTGATGGATCGTGAAAGTATCTAATACTGAAATAGTCAGTATTTAAATAGCGTATTTTATAACCTTTACATCAGTACAAAATTAAAACCGGAAACTTGCTCTTAATGTCCCAACGATTAATGCATCGTTAGCGGCGTTGTGATCGGGATTGAAAATCACGAATAAGCCTGGAGTCAAGGCGATATTGTCGCTCAGTTGGGCGCGGTAAAAAACTTCTACGTGAATTGATGTGTCACTACGTCCACCTGCTGTCCCGCCATCAGAAAAGTTGGGAAAATTGAAGCCGTCGGGTAAAGTACTGGAAGTAATTTTGGGCGGTTGTCCAACGAGAACGCCCCCTAAATTCCCAGAACGCAGCAAATTAGGAAAAGCTGCGAATACCATCCAGTTAGTAGTTTCTACACTTCCCGAAAGGTTAGATGGCTTCGAGGAAGTAAAGCCACCCCAACCGCCCAAATGCAAATTAGGGTTAATTCGCCAAGCAACGGTAGCGCCAATGGCTTGGGTATCGAAAGCTGTAGGATTTGCAAAAGGTGAAATCAGTTGAGAATCGCCAATACCACCTCCCAGTAAGCCATCTGGGGAGTGGGAATAGAGATAATGTACGCCGATATCGATGTTATTTGTGGGTGCTAAACTTAACTGAGCGCCAGCAGTATATCTACCGCCAAATAGTCCGCCCTGCTTGGTGTCGCCAGGAAAATTGGGTATTTCGGCACTATAAACGCCTTGCAAACTAATGCGATCGCTAATCTGCCAGTCAAAGCCTATACCACCAGTGCCGTTACCAATACTTAAAATCGGGTTGCGCTGACCAAATAGAGAAATTGCACCATCGCTAGAACCTTCTAAAGGGCTAATACCGCGAAAGGTGTTGATGGGGTTGACTCCCGCCGTACCGACGACAATTCCCAAGTTATTCGAGGCGAGAAATCGATAAGATAAGTCACTAACAACTAGATTGTTGTCTGTATTTGACTCAAATCCCAACCGCCCCATATTGGTAGATAAAAACGATGCATTAGAACCCAAATTACCCGCAGACAGCCCAGTTAACAGCAAATCTCGCCCTGTAAATGAAGTTGCTAAGGTTAGTTGGGCGCTACTTGTAAAAGTCAGATTGGTTTTTCCCTGGCGTTCAGGTACTCCATCTCTCGGAAACAAATCGACATCGGGGCTATTGGTTCCCTGCACGCTAAAAATGGCTTGACCAAATAATCTAGTAGTTGTGGAAAACCGATTTCCTTGTAATTCACTAGTCTGCTTTTCCACAACTTCGACGCGCTGCTGTAATTGCTGCAACTCTGCTTTGAATTCGCCTTGCAACCTTTGCAGCGAGATTAAATCTTCATTATTAACAGTATTAATTTTATTGTTAGCGTAGGCGTAGCCCGCCGCAGGCATCGCATCGTTAATCTTCTCTAAACAAGCATTTAAACCAGCCGCAAATTCATAACGGCTGATGCTGCGATTCCCCAGATAAGTCCCATCAGGGTATCCCGCAATACAGCCATAGCGTTCTACTAAAGACTGCAAAGCACCAAAAGACCAGTCGGAGGGTTGCACATCCTGGAGTTGCGATACTGAGGTGACTTCAGACATTGGGTTGTCTGAGTCTGGAGGATGAGGAGATTGGGAAAATTCTTCTGTACTTTCCTGGTTCTGTACAACTTCTGTTACAGATTGAGTATCTTTTAATTCAGGTAAGTTAGGGGAACTGATAAATTGAATTTTTTCTCTACTTTTTCTAAGTATATTCTCGTACTTATTTTTTATAGTTGACGAGGTGGTTATATCTGGTTGCACGAATTCAGGTGGTGTAATTTCAGCAGGTGAGACAACTTGAGATAAATTATCCTGTGTTGACTGCTGCACCGGATTTTCTGGCAGAATTACGGACTTTTCTGGTAAATTGAGCGCAGATATTGGCGCTGTTGCCAGCACACTCACCATCAGTAGACTCATATCACTCCTGGTATTTCATTTGACTTGCACCAATACTTCTTTTGACAGATAAAGTTGGTGTATATCAGGAAATTTTTTGAAAAAAAAGTGATAAAAGTTACTGTATATCCGAGAGGCATCACCGTGTCAGTGAAGAAGGGAATAGGTTACAGGTTACAGGGTACAGATTATTCCCTATCACCTGTCACCTCTGCCCGTCGGTCACTGAGCGACGTGCCTTGAGCGTATCGCTACAGCGAAAGCTCCGCTAACGCGTAGCGTCTCGTAGAGAAGTCGAAAGGAGCCGAAGTGCTGCCCCTCTGCCCCAGATAGATTATTCTGGCTCGCTACAATACTTATTCATCTGATTCACTAATGTATCTGACTGTTTGCCAAGAGTTGTAGCTGTTGTCAGTGCTGAATCAATTTCGGCTCTAGCCTTTTGGATTTTTGCTCTTCCAGATTCTGAGGCTTGTGCTGTCTTGGTTGCACCAAGCGCCCTACCTGCCTTGGCGATCGCTTGACTAAGATTTTGAAAAATCTTCACAAAACCGCTTTGAAATTCTTTCAGCTTCGGATCTGTTAGCTTCAGTTCTCCAATGGATTTAGTCACAAAGTCTAAATCTTTAGATAACTGTATGCTAGTTATCACTTGCGTTCCTTTATTTTTATCAATTAGAGAAGTTCCAGCATTCACAACTCGAATTAGTCGCTGGCACTGGGAAACTTTATTGTCACTGCAACTAGTAACTAACAAAGCAATGCTTAGGCTCACAGGAGCAAGAACAGTATATTTATGTAAAACAGACATTAACACCCCAACAGCAATCAAACCCACAATATAGTATCCAATATTACGAGTAAAAGAGGTATTTGGGTATTGGGATTTAGGGGAGAGGTGACAGGTAACAGGTAACAGGTAAAGAGGTATTTGGGTATTGGGATTTAGGGGAGAGGGGAGAGGTGACAGGTGACAGGTGACAGATAACAGGTAATAATCTGTACCCTATTACCTATAACCTATTCCCTTCTTCACTCCCCCTCATCCGAAATCACCAATCTATCGGCAAACCCAACTGGTCTAAAGTAGCACCATCTTGCAAAAGTGGTTGAATATCGCTGTCTATTTGAATACGACCACCAGACAGCACCAAAGCGCGTTGAGTAACTCTGCCTAACCAATGTAGGTCATGGGAGGCAATTAAGATCGCTTGCACAGGTAACTTTAATAATACTTGCGCCAAATGACGCCGCCATGCTGGATCGAGACCGTTAGTCGGCTCATCCAAAATTAGAATTGTTGGTTCTAGGGCTAAAATCGAGGCTAAGGCGGCTAGGCGTCTTTGTCCACCAGAAAGTTCGTGGGCGGAACGATTGGCGTAGGCTTCTAGACCAAAATCAGCTAATAACTGGCGGGCGCGATCGCTAGCTTCTGCTGCTTTGATCCCATAGTTACGCGGGCCAAAGGTAATATCTTCCAAGATAGTCGGCATAAATAGTTGGTCGTTGGCGTCTTGGAAGCTAAAACCAATTTGACGACGCACTTGGGGTAAAGTTTGCAGTTCTACGGGGATGCCATTAATGGTAATTTTCCCTGCTTGCGGTTGTTTTAAGCCGATTAAGTTCTCCAATAAGGTGCTTTTTCCAGAACCAGTTGCTCCCATCAATGCGACGCGATCGCCTTTGTTCAAGGTAAAAGATATTTCCTGTAATACTGGCTTCTGGTGGGAATATGCATACACCAGGTTCTCAACCTCGACTACAGCTGCATGGGGATTATTGGTTGATAATTGGGGATTAGAAGTTAATGATTTCAAAATTTACAAACTCAATATGTAAGGGAATTGAGACACGATTAATCGTGTCTCTACTGGGGAGTGGGTTAAATTTTGTAAGAAGTTAGGGTTACGCTAGAAGCGATCGCCCAAGCTATTAATAGGGCAAAACGTTCTTTTGGTCTGAGGGTAGAATCTATGGGTAATTGTCCGTTGTAACCACGAGCTACCATTGCTGCATAGACTCGCTCTGCTCGATCTAGACTGCGGAGATATAAAGCTCCAATCATCGCAGCACTGGCATAGCGCAACCATCCCGTAGTTCCATTCAGACCGCGTAGTTGGGCGCTGCGCCGCATCCGCGTTACTTCTGAGAGCAAAATTTCCATATATTGCCCAGCTAACAACAAGTTTTCCTTTAAAGGTGCTGGTACTGGTAATGTTTTCAGGGCAATGCCGAAACTGTGGGGGGGTAAAGTTAGCAAAAAACTATTCATCGTCACCAGACAAACCAGCGAACGAACTAGCAAAAAACTCGCTCGTTCCCATCCCAAAGGTAATGCTAGCAATGACAAAAAAATCAATTCTGTGCCGAGTAATCCTCCCAATTGGCGAATTGGTACGCGCAAGAAGCAAGCCCAGAAAAGTGCGATCGCGCCATATACACTTAGTCCATACCAGGCATGATGCTTTAATAAAGCTGCTCCCACCACGATCGCTAGAGACAGTTGTAAGCGTAGCGGTAAGGAAAGTTTAAGCATTCTTCGGTTTCACTACCTTGGCAATTCCAAAGGCAACAGCAAAGCAAACCGCAGCTCCCACCAGTCCAGCGATACTAGTGCCAATTGTCCCTAAACCCTGAATTCCATAGTCAGCTAAGGGAGTCGGCACAATTATCCGTACTTTACTGGCTAAGTGGATGAAGCCCGTATTTTCAGCAACTTTCTCCAAACCATCGGGCCAAGCTGAGGCAAAGAGTGACAGCACTCCCGCTATCAAGAAAATGGTAACAATAGGCAGTGACCAGCCGCGAAACTCATGCTGTTCGCCTGGTAACAAATCTGGTCTGGCTCTGGCCAGATAAGTCAGCACACCCCCGGTAATCATTCCTTCGCCAATCCCAATCAAAATATGCACGCCAGTCATGGCTGGTAAAACTATCGCTACTGGTGCAGTTCCAGAAAGGGCTAATTCAATGGCACAAGCGATCGCAGCTACCACTACACTCACACTAGCTGCGATCCCAGCAGCCAAGGGTAAGCGCCCTTTAGACCCACCAAACAACCGTTGTAAGGTTTCGGTTAAAACCCAGCCAACCCAAACCCCAACTACTGCCATGTTAAAAATATTTGCTCCCAAGGCTGTAATGCCACCATCAGCAAATAGCACGGCTTGAATAATTAAAACTGTGGCGAGACACAATGTTCCTGCCCAAGGACTGCCTAAAACGATCGCAGCTAAGGTTCCCCCTAACAAGTGACCACTAGTACCTCCTGCTACTGGAAAATTGATCATCTGGGCAGCAAAAATGAAGGCGGTGGTTAGTCCCAATATCGGGGCACGACGAATACCAAAAGCTTCTTGCGATCGCCCGAAGGCAACAAACAGCGCTGCCGCACTCGCTAAACCAGTAGCCCCTGCCACCGGAATAGAAACAAATCCATCAGGAATATGCATGATCTACCCTGTATTCTTAGTGGTTCATTTACTCAAAACAAGCAATAAAACTACGCCATCTAATTTAATAACAAACAAAACTTTTCTGTTTTTTGCAATGCCCTCTTGGGGGATTTTATAGTGTTACTTTTGACATATTTTCAATCCAGTGCCTACTAAATAGTATACTTATTTAGTAGCATATTAATTTTTGTTAAGCTTATTTTTTATATTGCTAAACCTTGACAAATCTTCCAAAACGAGACTGTACATATCTACTCTCATTTGGTTCATCAAATTACTCCTAAAAACTGGTAAGAACGAAACATTAACTGCCCCTTACCTTATGGAGTAGTTCGTTTTTTCAAAAATAAAATAGAAATTTATAACTGTTTCTATGGTTAATAAATATCTATAACAGTTTGTCAAACAAGTCTTTCGATTGTTCTTTGTTTTGTAGTGTTTAATTAATTCAATACTTATTGCATCAACAAATAAGTTTTTATGGGTGTAACAAGCTTATGTAATCAGCATTTGTACTTTCTTCTTACCTTGCTGTAAAAACAGTAATGTATAAGCATATTACCAAAATTTCCGATACTCCATATTAAAATAATATTCCCCGTGTATCATTAAAAAATTATAAAGATATGCTGAATAAACTGTATATTTGCTGACTTAGTTTACTTAAAAGTACAGGATGTTTTGCTAAAAAATACGTAATTTTTCGTATAATATCATAAAAACAAGGGGTAAGATGTAAAATTTAGATGAAATTTAGGAAAATAGTGGGAATCGAAGTACGGGAATTACTAAACTTTCAGGGCAACTAACTGTAACAAAAGGATTCCTCAACTTTTGAGCAACTAGGTTTAGTCAATAAAGTCAGCAGATGTTTGATTCTATTTTCCACAGACTTTACACACCCTCGTTTTGCAATTTGGAATATGAAAACAAACTCATCTAACTCGTTGTTAACAGTATCAACTGGCCCGCTAAAGATTTCAGAGTTGCCCCCCAACCCCGTGGGTACAGATGATAATTCTATTCATCTTTCTCTAGTAATTCCTACTTATAAAGAGCGTGACAACATCAAGAATGTAGTCAGTATATTGAGTCAATTACTAGATGAATCTATTGCAGGAAACTATGAACTAATAGTAGTAGATGATGATAGCCCAGACCGAACCTGGGAGATAGCGCAATCTTTGACGACAGAATATCCCCAGTTGCGAGTGATGCGACGCCAACAAGAACGGGGGCTGTCCTCAGCAGTGATTCGTGGGTGGCAAGCAGCTACGGGGAGTGTGCTGGGGGTGATTGATGGAGATTTGCAGCATCCACCAGAGGTACTAATACAACTGTTGTGTAATATTGAGCAGGGAGCAGATTTGGCAGTAGCTAGCCGTCATGTAGAAGGAGGCGGTGTTAGTAGCTGGAGTGTTGTTAGGCGTTTCTTGTCTCGTGGTGCCCAGTTGTTAGGCTTGCTGATCTTACCGGGGGTATTGGGCAGAGTTTCTGACCCGATGAGTGGTTATTTTATGGTGCGCCGGAGTGCGATCGCAGGTACAACACTCAATCCAGTTGGATATAAAATTCTCCTAGAAGTAATTGGCCGGGGAAAAGTAGACCAAGTTGCCGAGGTTGGGTATGTATTTTGCGAACGCAAAGAGGGCGAGAGTAAGGTGACATGGAAGCAATATATAGATTACATCCATCACTTAGTGAGATTGCGGCTTTCCACAGGGAAAGTAGGACGATTGAGTAGAAAAGTGAATTTCCCCGTTGGTCGATTCCTCCGGTTTGGGTTGGTTGGTTTTAGTGGGGTATTTGTGGATATGGCAATACTTTACTTACTCAGCGATCCGACTACATTGGCTTGGCCGCTGACGCGCAGCAAAATTATTGCGGGTGAAATTGCGATTTTAAATAATTTCTTCTGGAATGACGCTTGGACATTTGCTGATGTCAGCGCCAGACAGCAAGAATGGCAGCAACGCCTGAAGCGGTTTATGAAATTCAACGCCATTTGCCTTGCTGGACTGGTATTGAACGTACTGATATTAAATTTGATATTCAATTTTCTGATTCCTAACCGTTATATTGCCAACTTTATTGCGATCGCAGTTGCTACCATCTGGAATTTCTGGGTTAATTTGAAACTTAGCTGGCGCGTCACAGACGTGAAATAATCACAACGAGGGATTTGAGCTTTAGATTTTTGTTTTTAGATTTTAGAACGAACTTAAATCTCAAACGTCAAATCTACAAATCCATGACTGTGAGGCCCGGCAATGAGAGTTTTTTTTCAAGGTGCATTTTATTTTTACAAACAAATTATCTCGTTGCTATCTACATCTGCTACCCATTTTCTGCCTCTGGCCGATAAAAACTCTGGCTCACAACGCAAGCATTGGCATAATTGGCATCGCCTTCCTCCTTTTTGGGTTAATCTCTTGCCGATCTTAATCTGGTTGATCGTCGGCATCAGCTTGCGCCTCACCAACTTGACTGCAAAGCCTCCTTGGACTGACGAGTTTGCCACCTTGGTATTTAGCTTGGGGAATACTTTTTTATCAGTTCCCCTCGATCGAGCGATCGCACCTGATATTCTATTACAACCACTGCAACTAAACCCGGCTGCAACTATTGGTGATGTCATTCATAACTTAGCTACACAAGATAGTCATCCACCACTGTATTTTGTGCTGGCTTACCTGTGGATGAAATTATTTCCTAGCGATGGAGGATTGGTATCGCTGTTTGGTGCGCGATTGCTACCAGCGATAATCGGCGCTGCCTCCATTCCGTGTGTTTACGTATTAGGTAGAGTAGCTTTTCGTTCGTCATTAGTGGGAAACTTGACTGCTGCCATGATGGCAGTATCACCTTATGGCGTATTTTTAGCACAAGAAGCGCGTCATTACACTTTGGCAATCTTATGGGTAATTGGTTCCCTCACCTGCTTAGTAATTGCCACACGTCATATTCAAAACCGCACACCTTTACCTATATGGGTAGCACTTTTCTGGATCGGAATTAATGCTTTAGGTATTGCTACTCATTATTTTTTCACCCTTACCCTTTGCACAGAAGTCGTAGTTTTGATTTTTCTGGCTTGGCTTCAATTGCAAACTAGTAGTTCGCCAAGTGAACTTGGCAGGGTAAAGGGTAAGGGGGAAGGGGGAAAGGTTTTAAATCCCTTACCCTTTCCCCTTTCCCCTTTCCCCAGCCCTCATCCAGCATTTTTGGGTTGGCAGACTACTAGCAGCAAATTTTCTCTCCTCTTCTCTCCTCCCTGGCGGCGCATCTATGCCGTTGCTGTAGGTACTTGTGTAGCGGGTTTAATTTGGATACCAACCTTGTTAGAGAATGAAAATCGTGGTGCTTTGACCGAGTGGATTCGAGGTTCGCGCGTTGGACTAGATTGGTTAAGCCCCATTTTTCAAGCTTTAGGAACATTGATTGCAATGATTTCCCTATTGCCAGTTGAATCTTCTCAAGCTTTGGTTGTGATTCCTTCTGGAGTGGTAATGCTGACTTTCTTTATTTGGGCAGTCCCAATTTTGCTGCGTGGGATTAAAATTCAACTACAGCACCCAGAAAACCGGATGATGATTCAGGTAGTTGCTGGAGTAGTTATCAGTGCGATCGCAATATTCTTTATCTTTACGTACTTTTTGGGTATTGACCTCACCAGAGGTGCTAGATATAACTTTGTTTACTTTCCCGCGATCGTGGTTTTACTAGGCGCAAGTCTCGCAGTTTGTTGGCATCCTCCGCAGGAATGGATGGAAACAGAGCAAGGGAAAAATGGGATAACAAGTATAGGTAAATGGGGAATAAACGGGAAAAAAGCCGTAATGTTAATTTGGCTAATGGGATTTTTCAGCGCAGTTACAGTAATCTGCAATCTCGGCTATCAAAAATATTATCGTCCTGACCTGTTTGTGCAACTAATTCAACAAACATCCCCAACACCAGTACTGATTGCCACCACCCACAAAACTTATGTACACACTGGGGAAATGATGGGAGTTGCGAGGGAGATTAAACTTGCAAATTCACTCCAAAATCCTCTGTTTCTCCTAGCTCATCAAGATCGAGATCCGAATACTTCCACCATTGCTCTGGAAAATACTTTAAAACAATTACCACGACCTTTTGACTTGTGGCTGGTAAACTTTCACGCACCCGTAGCAGAAACCGTGAAAACATGTGTTGCGTCTGATACTCAATCTTTGCCACCCGTAGACGGCTACGAATATGAACTTTATCATTGCCAATAAGGTGGGGACTGGGGGAGGTGAGGGGCAGGGGTAAAGGGTAAAGGGTAAAGGGTAAAGGGTAAAGGGATAAATTTAATCTTTCCCCCTTACCCCTTTCCCTTTGCCCATTCCCAATGCCCAATCCCCAATGTATATGCATCTTGTGGAAGTTCCTCAAATATCAATATCCATAGGAGACTAGAGAAAGAATAACAAAATCTATCTGATACGTTTTCAAGCAGCAAAAGCTGTAACTAGTTAAGGAGGATTTATGCGTGCAGTACTGATGGCAGGGGGTTCGGGAACGCGGCTTCGCCCGTTAACTTGCGATCTGCCGAAACCGATGGTGCCGATTCTAAATCGACCAATTGCCGAACATATTATTAATCTCCTCAAACGACATCAAATTACAGAAGTTATTGCAACATTGCATTATTTACCTGATGTCTTGCGAGACTATTTTCAAGATGGCAGCGATTTTGGCGTGCAGATGACTTATGCTGTCGAAGAAGATCAGCCTTTAGGTACAGCAGGCTGTGTGAAAAACATTGCCGAACTTCTTGATGAAACTTTTTTAGTCATTAGCGGCGATAGCATAACAGATTTTGACCTGACGGCAGCGATCGCATTTCACAAACAAAATAAGTCAAAAGCTACTTTGATTTTAACCAGGGTTCCCAACCCGATTGAATTTGGGGTGGTAATTACCGATGAAGAAGCCCGGATTCGGCGATTTTTAGAAAAACCCTCTAGTAGTGAAATTTTTTCTGATACCGTTAACACTGGTACTTACATTCTCGAACCAGAAGTTTTGGAATATCTGCCAGCAAACATTGAATGCGACTTTTCCAAAGACTTATTCCCTTTACTACTAGCAAAAGATGAGCCAATGTATGGTTACATTGCTCAAGGTTACTGGTGTGATGTCGGTCACTTAGATGCTTATCGTGAGGCTCAGTATGACGCCTTAGATCGGAAAGTGCAATTAGATTTTGCCTACAAAGAAATTTCCCATGAGTTATGGGTAGGCCAAAATACTTACATCGATCGCACGGCTGTGATTGAAACCCCAGCAGTGATTGGTGACAATTGCCGCATCGGCGCAAGAGTCCAAATTGAGGCAGGAACCGTAATTGGGGATAATGTCACTATTGGTGCTGATGCTAGTCTCAAACGTCCCATCGTGTGGAATGGGGCATTTATTGGGGATGAAGCACATCTTTCTGCCTGTGTAATTTCTCGTGGCACTCGTGTAGACCGCCGCGCCCATGTATTAGAAGCTGCTGTGGTCGGTTCGCTTTCCACGGTGGGAGAAGAAGCCCAAATTAGCCCTGGTGTACGTGTTTGGCCCAGTAAAAAGATTGAGTCAGGGGCAGTTTTAAACATTAACTTGATTTGGGGAAACACCGCCCAACGGAATTTATTTGGGCAACGTGGTGTCCAAGGATTAGCGAATATCGACATTACCCCAGAATTCGCTGTGAAATTGGGATCTGCTTATGGTTCAACTTTGAAACCTGGTTCTAAAGTAACGGTTTCCCGCGACCAGCGTAATGTTTCTCGGATGGTGACGCGATCGCTCATTGCTGGTTTAATGTCTGTAGGTATTGATATTCAAAATCTCGATGCCACAGCTATCCCCATTGCCCGCACAGTTATACCCACAATGTCGGTAGCTGGTGGTATCCACGTCCGGGTACATCCCGATCGCCCTGACTACATTCTGATTGAATTCATGGATGCAAAAGGCATTAATATCTCCAAAGCCCTGGAAAAGAAAATCGAAGGGGCTTATTTTAAGGAGGATATGCGGCGGGCGCTAATTCATGAAATTGGCGATGTGTCTTATCCCAGCCAAGTCATGGAGCGCTACTGCACTGCTTTTGAGAAACTATTGCACGTTCATACACTCCGCAACAGTCGCGCCAAAGTGGTGATTGATTATGTTTATGCGGTATCAGGGGCAGTTTTACCCCAAATGTTGGATAAATTTGGCGCTGATGCAGTCGTACTGAATGCCAGTGTCAATAAAAGTGCGATGTCAATCACCGATCGCGAAGGATTGCTGACTCAGTTAGGTCATGTAGTGGAGGCATTGAAAGCTAACTTTGGAGTGCAAGTATCCGCTAATGGAGAACAGCTAATTTTAGTTGATGAATCAGGCTACCCAATTCGTGGGGAAATGTTAACAGCACTGATGGTAGACATGATATTAACCGCTAACCCCAGAGGGACAGTAGTTGTACCAGTTCATGCTTCCAGTGCTATTGAACAAGTTGCCCGTCGCCATGATGGTAGAGTGATTCGCACTAAAGCCAACCCGACAGCTTTAATGGAAGCTTGTCAGAAAAACCCGAATGTGGTGCTAGGAGGTAGTGGAGAGACTGGTTTTATTTTCCCGCAACTGCATCCGGGATTTGATTCCATGTTCTGCATTGCGAAGATAATTGAGATGTTGACTATACAAGAGCGATCGCTTGCTGCTGCGCGGTCAGAATTGCCCCGTGTAATTCACAAAA
This sequence comes from Nostoc sp. PCC 9305, assembly GCF_963920915.1. Classification (NCBI taxonomy): domain Bacteria; kingdom Bacillati; phylum Cyanobacteriota; class Cyanophyceae; order Nostocales; family Nostocaceae; genus Nostoc; species Nostoc sp. PCC 9305. Next base: position 27,405 of record NZ_CAWUDN010000073.1, on the reverse strand, counting down.
CTTATACAGTCCGTTGCCCGTGGACAGCTAAGGGTGCTTTGATGCGTTACTTGGTAGAAACTCACCCAGCCCAAAATCTAGAATTAATTGATGGAGTAAAAATTTGTCAACCCTACGATGACAGTTGGCTGTTAGTTTTACCAGATGCCAGCGAACCACTGGTGCATTTGTATGCAAATAGCAACGATCGCGAATGGGTAGATGAGACTGTGAGAAACTACCGCACCCGTGTTCAGTCGTTTGTAGAAAGACAACAAGAATATCAACCAACCGAAGTGTAATTCGTAATTAACCGCCTATAGCCAGAGGCGGGCATCTTGCCCGCCCCACAAGATTGGATAATTTATTTATTGGAAATCCCTAAGTGCATTTAGCCATTTTTAGGTTAGTGATTTCTAGTCTGCTAGAGGATGTCTGAAAAGTTTTTTTGTATACATCTAACCCTTGGAGATCCCCCTAAATCCCCCTTAAAAAGGGGGACTTTAAGACTCTTATTCCCCCCTTTTTTAAGGGGGGTTAGGGGGGATCAAGAAATATTTGATACTTCTCAGACATCTTCTTAGCACCGTGGGATTTTTGCTTTCTTAAAAAGGGGGACTTTAAGACTCTTATTCCCCCCTTTTTAAGGGGGGTTAGGGGGGATCAAGAAATATTTGATACTTCTCAGACATCTTCTTAGCACCGTGGGATTTTTGCTTTTAAAACTCTCCAGCTAAGGCTGCAACACACCGTTCGCAAATTAGAGGATGTTCTGCTGATTCTCCCACATGAGTAGAGTAGTTCCAACAGCGATCGCACTTTTGCCCATCTGCTTTTACTACAGCAATTGTCCAGTCTTCTGTCTGCGCTGTATATTCTAATCCTTGCAACCCCTCGGCAGAATCTAATAATTCCACCTGGGAAGTCAGCAATAAATACCGCAGTTCGTCGATACCGTTACCCTTAACCGGGTTAAAGGCTTTGATAGCATCACCTAATTGTTTGTGAGGGATATAAATCAAAGCTTTCGCCTCCAGGGAAGAACCAATGAGTTTTTCTATTCTGGCTTGTTCCAACACCTTATTCACATCGGTACGGAGTTGTCGCAGCGTTTCCCAAAATTCCGCTAAATCTGGATTACGCCATTTTTCCTCAACTAGTACCCAACCAGCTTCAAACACCGATTTGTAAGGTGTTTTGTAAGGGAGATATTGCCAGATATCTTCGGCAGTGTGAGATAACACTGGTGCGATCGCTCGTGCTAAATTATCTAAAGCTATTTTCAGCACTGTTTGACAACTGCGACGGCGGAAAGCATTTTTTGCACTGATGTACAGCCTATCTTTGGCAACATCCAAATAAAAGTTGGATAAATCCACCACGCAGAAATTCTGTACTGTTTGGAAAAAGCGGAAGAATTGGAAACTTTCAAAGGCTTCCGTTACTTCCTCAAACACTTCGGCGATCCGGTGCAGCATATAACGGTCAAGTTCTGGCAATTCCTCAAAGGGAACTGCATCTTTTTCCGGGTCAAAATCATCCAAGCTACCCAACAAAAACCGCGCCGTATTGCGAATTTTGCCTCTAACATCATTCATTTGCTTGATGATGTTTTTGCCAATGCGAACATCGCCGGAGTAGTCAACCGATGATACCCACAATCGCAATACATCTGCACCGTAAGGCGGTTCTACTTTTTGATTTTTCCCACCTTCAATGATTGTATTTGGATCGACCACATTTCCTTCTGACTTACTCATCTTTCGGCCTTGTTCGTCTAAAGCGAAGCCGTGAGTTAGTACAGTTTTATAAGGCGCAATGTCATTTACTGCTACGCTGGTGAGCAAACTTGATTGAAACCAACCGCGATGTTGGTCGGAACCTTCCAAATATATGTCAGCAGGGTAGCGTAACTCTGGACGCTGTTGAACGACAGCCGCCCAAGATGAGCCAGAATCAAACCATACATCCATTGTGTCTGTACCCTTGCGGTAAGACTTGCCATTCTGGCGATAGGATTCGGGTAATAACTCCTCAACTGATAATTCCCACCAAGCATCGGAACCTTTTTCGGCAATAATTCCTTGGACGTGGTTGATAATTTCTTCGTTCAGTAGTGGTTCTCCCGTGGCTTCGTCGTAGAAAACGGGAATGGGTACACCCCAAGCACGTTGACGAGAGATACACCAATCGGAACGTTCCGCTACCATTGGCGTGATGCGATTTTCACCTTGGGCTGGAATCCATTTTACCGTGGCGATCGCCTTCAATGCTTCTTCTCTAAATCCTTCCACCGAAGCAAACCATTGTTCAGTGGCGCGGAAAATTGTCGGCTTCTTCGTCCGCCAATCATAAGGATATTTGTGGGGATATGGTTCTTCCTTCAACAAAGAACCAGCCGCAGCCAGTGCATCAATTACTGCTTGATTCCCATCACCCAGCACATTCAACCCCGCAAATTGTCCCGCTTCTTCGGTAAAATTGCCGTTGTCATCTACTGGTGCAAGGATGGGCAAACCGTAACGCTGACCAACAATGTAGTCTTCTTGACCATGACCGGGGGCAGTATGTACTAACCCAGTACCCGATTCAGTAGTGATGTAATCACCGCCGACAACAATCGGACTTTCGCGGTCATATAGAGGATGACGGTAAGTAGTATGTTCTAAATCATTCCCTTTGAATGTGGCTTTTACGGTTAACTCAACTCCCAAGGTTGAAGATAAACGTTCCACTAAATCAGCAGCAACAATGAGATAGCGGAACCTCACCCCCGTCTCCGTTAACAAAGAGGGGGAAGCTACTTCTTCACTCCCCCTCCCTGCTTGCGGGGAGGGGGTTGGGGGGTGGGGTTCCACTTCCACCACTACATAATTCAAATCTGCATTTACCGCCACAGCCAAATTCCCTGGAATCGTCCAAGGTGTAGTCGTCCAGATAGCCACACCCAAGTCTGACTGATATTCCGCCAACAGTGGTTTTACAGTTTCAGCCAAACTTGTGATTGCAAAAGCTGCATAGATACTGCGGGAAACGTGACCTTCTGGATATTCCAACTCAGCTTCAGCCAAAGCGGTTTTAGAACTGGGACTCCAGTGAACTGGCTTTAAACCGCGATAGATGTAGCCTTTTAAGAACATCTGACCAAACACGCCAATTTGAGCCGCTTCATATTCCGGCTTTAGAGTTAGATAAGGGTTTTCCCAATCACCCCAAATACCGTAGCGTTTAAAATTATTGCGCTGGTCGTTTACCGTCGCTAGACCAAATTCTTTCGCTTTTTGCCGCAGTTGTAAAGACGTTAAATTTTGCCGTTCTGCTGACTTCATGTTCTGCAAAACTTTTAACTCAATTGGCAATCCGTGACAATCCCAACCAGGAACGTAGCGAACTTTACGCCCTTGTAACATTTGGTAGCGGTTAATAATATCTTTGAGAATTTTATTTAAGGCATGACCAATATGGAGTGAGCCATTAGCGTAGGGAGGCCCATCGTGCAGTATAAATAATTCGCCGGGGTTACTTTCAAAGAGGCGATCGTAAATTTTATTTTCTTCCCAAAATTTTTGGATTTCAGGCTCGCGCTTGATGGCGTTTGCCCGCATATCAAAATTAGTCTTGGGTAGGTTTACAGTATCTTTGTAACTTCCTGGTTCGGTCACAGTCTCATGCCTAGAATTATGTGTGCAGGTTTTACTAATTATAGAAGATAGCCTGAAATCCAAAATTCGCTATTTTATTTACCTTTACAAGGCTAGTACCGCAAGGCAGAAGTCAAAAATCAAAAGAATTGTGTTTTAAGCTCTTGCGCAATTTGAAATGCTATGTTTATTTCCGCCGTGCTGTGCTGTGGCGTGTTTTCATTTCCCCTTGTCCGATCCTAATAAAGGTCAATCAGGCAACTAATCAGGAATTTTGCGGAGATTGAGAGTTAACCAACAGAAAGTAGTATACTTTTCTGGGTTCGCCTAAAGCTATCAAAAAGTTTCGTCTAAAAACCAATAATTTTGGGGTTGCTCTAATGCTAAGTCCTGTAGTCACAGTCAGTATATTTCAAAAACAACCCGACCCTAAAACATTTTCAGCAGGACAAGTCATCTTTGAAGAAGGACAGTCTGGTGATGAAATGTATGGAATTCTCGAAGGAGAGGTAGATATATTAGTCAATGGCAAAGTTGTAGAAACCATTGAAACAGGCGAAATTTTTGGTGCAGGGGTACTTGTAGGAGTAAAAAGTAGAACTTACGCAGCTATTGCCAAGGTGGATACCAAGCTGGGTTTCCTTGATGAGCAAGGCTTTCTCTTTGCCGTTCAGGAAACACCCGTGTTTGCTCTACAGGTGATGAAAAGTTACTCAGAGCGTCTGAGTCGCTTGCAACGTATGGTGTGAGGCAGGGGGCAAGAGGCAGGAGAATGCAGTAAGTAGCAAGGTCTTTTTCCAAGTAGCTTCTCTAACTTCTGCCTTTTTTAGTGTCAAGATGCAAGATTTACCGGAGTTAGCAATGGCGCGTAAACGCTTGATTATCGAGATGGGGATGGGAATCGATCAACACGGACAAGAACCAACAGTAGCAGCATCTAGGGCAGTACGGAATGCGATCGCTCACAATGCCTTACCTGGTGTTTGGGAAGTTGCAGGTTTAAGTCACCCCAATGAAATGATTATAGAGGTTCAGGTGGCAGTGCCATACCCCGAACAAGTTAGAGAAGAAGAAGTTCTCGCTGTATTACCATTTGGGCGAAAAACCCTCACCGTAGAATCTGGGGGGATGATAGTTCAAGGGCGGGCAATTCCCGAACTCAATGATAAAAATGACGAAATGTTGATTGCGATCGCTGCTGTTACAGTTCTCATCGAAGATGAGTAGCTGAGGCAATTCCTCTAGAAACAGAAAGTTATAGAAAAGTTATTAAGTGATTTGAGCGCCTACTTTATTTGTGCAGACGCTATTTTTAATTGTCAAGTATATTTGCTGATTACTTTATCAAAAAGCGTCATTGCTTTATAAAAATACCCGTTTACTTGCTCCAAATACTTAAATGCTTTCTCAAAATGACGTTTGACTTACTCAAAAGCTGTGTTTGCTTTCTCATTTTGGTGTTTTCCGCAAGTAAAATGAGGTTTGACTTACTCAAAAGCTGTGTTTGCTTACTCATTTTGGTGTTTTCCGCAAGCAAAATGAGGTTTGACTTACTCAAAAGCTGTGTTTGCTTACTCATTTTGGTGTTTTCCGCAAGTAAAATGACCTTTGACTTACTCAAACCCCAGTTTGCTTACTAATTTGGGTATTTTCCGCAAGCAAAACGATCTTTGACTTACTCAGGACTTAGCAAAATCATGAAAAAACGAACCACAGAGGGCGCAGAGGACACGGAGAAATAAGAGTTTCAGAAAGCTCTTGCGTAAGTCCTATTACTCAAAAGGCTTGAATGCTTTCTCATGGTTAATTTTTGAAGTTTCACTCTATAAATGTTCTATCTATAGGACTAAAAATTTGCTAATCCAAAAGTCTAAAATAATAGAAACCTGGAGAAAAATATGTCATTAGAAATAGAAACACTACAGGCGACACCACCAACTTCTACCTTTGAGAAACTAGAGGAAAAGCAAGAATTTAACTGGAGGCAATGCTGGTATCCCGTCACATTCGTCAAAGACTTACCTGCCAACTGCCCTCATAGCTTTTCCCTGTACGATGAACCTTTGGTTTTGTTCAAAGACAAAGATGGACAATTTATCTGTTTAGCAGATCGTTGTCCTCACCGTACAGCGAAACTTTCTGAAGGACAAATTATTGACGGCAAAATTGAGTGCTTATATCACGGTTGGCAGTTTGGCAGTGATGGTCAATGTCTGCACATTCCCCAATTAGCAACAGATGCAAAAATTCCAGTCAATGCTTGCGTGCCATCCTTTAAAGTTGTGGAACGCCAAGGGATGATTTGGGTATGGGCTGGCGAAAAAGAAACTGCTGTTGATGAAATTATTCCAATTTTGCCAGATTTAGATAAGTCAGAATTTGTGTGTACAGACTTTATATTGGATCTGCCTTATGACCAAACATATCTAGTCGAAAATGTCATCGATCCGGCTCATGTTGCTATTAGCCATAACGGCACTAGAGGGGGTGGTAATCGGAAAAATGCCCAACCGCTAGAAATGGAAGTGCTAGAGAATTCGGTTCAGGGGGTTCAAGGCAGGTGGCGGGGAGCTAACAAATCAAATGAAGCCTGGAAGTATGTTAATTTTGTTGCTCCAAGTCTTGTGCTAAACACTGCTTATATTGAAAAAAAAGATTGGACATTTGGACTAGCTTTGTATTCAATTCCTTTAGGTAAAGGGCGATGCCGTCTTCTAGCTAGAGGTTATCGTAATTTCATGACTTGGGGAGTTAAGCTGAGGCCGCGCTGGCTCGATCACTTGAATACGAACAAAATATTAGAGCAGGATTTGCCTCTGATTGCGGGACAACAAGCAGAAATTGAGCGCTTAGGAAGAAGTCTCAAAGAATTATATTTGCCCCTGAAGACATCTGACACATTAGTGATTGAGTACCGCAAGTGGCTAGATAAATTTGGGTCATCTTTGCCTTTTTATCAAGGCTATTCTACATTTAAAAATGTTGAGAATGACGAGTTGGATTCAAAGCCAATTTTGCTAGACAGATTTTCACGACACACACTTATTTGTAGTTCTTGCAATCGGGCTTATCAGGTGACAAATCGGGTCAAACAAGGTTGTATTGGGGTAGCGATCGCTCTAGCTGCTGTAGCAATACTTGCAGATGATTCTAGAATCAAAATAGCAGCAATATCGGTTTCCATAGCAGCAATTATCATCTCTGTTATGGCTCATACACTCAAAACTCACTTTGAGCATTCCTACACTCGTCACTAAAATAGGTACTGGGAACAGTTCGTAGTAAAGACTTTAGTCCTTATTTTCTAAGCACTAAAGTGCTTACTACAAACTTTTCATTACTAGCTTGATAGATGTGTGGTAGATTTGCTCACCTTAAACGATTTGCTCAAACCCCTTGTGTGGTTAAGTCACGATCGAGTTAGTGGGTCTGCGCTAAACTAAAAAATATTGGGATAGAAATCTCTGGCAGTAAGTTCAATAGACCACTAATCTTTACCACTGCGGCGATCATGTCTCAAGAGTATAACGAATCACTCCAAATTCAGGAAATCACCAAACTCAAACCGAAACACTTTGCTGATTTAGTCAGATCGGCACAATTGGTTTTCGACCCCACAGCCGGAGTTTCGGGAAGACACATAACAGTTGACTGGGAACAATTTGGAATTCCCCGTGATGTAGCGGACAATCTCAAATCACTTGGTCAGCAGTACCAGTATGCATCTCCTCACATCCCTGTTGAAGACATTTGGAGTAAATTAACTCCAGAAACTCGTATTTGGTTTGTTGAAAATAAAGATCGGTTGTGGCAGCTTGAAGAAGCTTTCCCAGCCCTTGACGAAGATTGAAGAGGACATGAGGTAGTAGGTTGTTACCTTCTGCCTCTCTACAAGGATAAGCAAAAACTGCGATGGCGTAACCGCCCGCTGGAAGCGATCGCAAGCAAATAGCGAATAACGACTACCTAGCATTTCTCGAAGTTACGGTTATACTGCTATCATTGCTGGCTCTACTGGTCAGCTAAATTTACTGAGTATTATTTTATTCAGTTTAATAATGGTAGCAAATTAGTACAGATTAAATTGAGACATCCTTTAGCTGGAATGTTTCAAGGTATTTTATTGTTTTCTTTTTTCTTTCAGCAATAGATATATTAATTACAACAGGCTACGAGTAATATCAAGTCTGGGTAAAGGTATGGGAACATCAGGGAGAAACTAATCCCCAATAACTAATATTTGAGGAGATTTAATGTGTCTAGTCGTAAATTATCTTTGTTACTAAAACTAATAATTATTACATTGGTTACTGGTGCTAGTAGTTTAGGTATCAGCTTGCTTTTAACCACAAGTGGATTTGAGCATTTATTGGGAATTATTAAGCCAAAAAGCGAGAGTGCTAAAGCGAGTCATAACAAACTGATGAGTGCAGATGCAGAGAATATAAGTCCAGTCACAGACCAGATGAATGAACTGCCAAAGGCATTTCAGGGAACAATCGTTTATCAAGGGAAACTAAAACCGAATGAGAAAGTTATCGCTCTAACTTTTGATGATGGCCCCGGCCCCAAAAATACGGCACAGATTTTAGAAATCTTGAAGAAAAATGATATAAAAGCCACATTCTTCATGATCGGGCAAATGGTGAAATATTTTCCCGAAGTTGCCAAGCAAGTGGCTGCTGATGGTCACGTAATTGGTAATCACACATGGCATCATTGGTATCGCCACATGGATTTAGCTACTGCGGCTAGTGAAATCGATCGTACAGCAGAAATCATCTACAAGACTACTGGAGTAAAAACTACTTTGTTTCGTCCTCCTGGAGGCTTTCTGAATAATGGACTAGCCGAATATGCCAAAAACGAGAAATACGCTGTCATGATGTGGTCAGAACAATCGGGAGATGCTGAACGTCGTTCGCCTCAAGTTCCAGGGCTGGTCAAAAATGTGCTGAAATATGCAAAACCCGGTGCAATTGTACTGCTGCACGATGGGGGCGGCAACCGTTCCAAATCTGTCAAGGCTTTACCAGAAATGATCGCAGGTTTAAAAGCTGAAGGCTATAAATTTGTGACAATTCCTCAACTACTAGAAATGCAATCCCAAGAAGAAAGTGTGGAGACAGCAGTATCACCTGTGGTAAAAAATCAAGAACATCCAAACCAACAACTTAATCATCAGTGATATCCCAATACGGTTCGGTTAAGGTTTTTTGATGAAAATTATTGCTCGTCAAAGACGCGATAAATCGCCGTCTCTACAATAATCAGTCCTTTGTAGAGACGGCGATTCATAGCGTCTCTTGCCTTAACCAAACAGTATTGAATGATATCCTGTCCCGGTAATTAGTTAGTTTATTGGCCAGCAATGCGATTGTGCCGACTAACAATGCCAATGCAGTAATCTAAAATCGGGTTTCATACTCAACTTGCAGTTGATTTTCATCCCCCAAATCAGTTGAGCCTCGCATCAGAATTTCGTCATTGACTCGATAGAGGACATTGTAACGGAAAGAGTCATCGCTAGAAAGAGCGCGTGATAAAGAGGCAGAGAAATTTTTATTAATATCAAACACACCTTCCGCCGATAAATTCAGAATTGAAGCTCTTGATGCTTTTGATTCTTCATTATCAATAGATGGAGTCGGAAATATCCGAAATTCACTGAAACCAACAGCCTGTCCGATCGCAGTGATAGTTCCTTGTAAACTACCTAAAATGGTAGAACTAGCAAAATTAGTTAGCCCTTGGCCTGCATCTGCTTGACCGAAAGAACCCAGAATTGAGCCACCCAACAGAGCAACTATTTCTCCCTTACTACGGCTAGGTTCGCTCGTCAGTTCTAGATTGTCGCCCAATTTACTAGCTGGCCCGTTCACCCTAGCTTGAACGGTAACGCTACGTAAAGTCCCAAAGTTGTTTACAGAAACATCACTGACTTCAGAAGACAAAGGTGATTCCAAAGTTTGAGTGTTTCTTGCCGATGCTTCCGGTACAATTGCCGTCAGTCGGACATCCAAAGTCGGGTCAAGTCCTTGACTAGGAGTAAACCGCGCAGTTTGTTCATAGCCCCGCGCCAAGGTAAACTCAGTGGAAAATAAACTCAGTCGTCCTCCTGTCAAACGAATGACTCCTTCAGGAAGCGGTTTGGCTAATGTACCATTGATAGTCAAGTCGCCTGTTGCGTCAAACCTCAATAGGGGCTGACTTAATGCCGCTCCTCCTGGTACAAAGCTCAGTAGGGACTGAGTTGCAACCCGAATATCTTTGCCTAAAATCAACTTTAAATCTGCAAACTTTACAGGTAAATTGGGTGGAGTTGCGGCACTAGTGCTTGCGTCTGCTGTCGCTACTGGGTTAGTGCTTCCATCTACTGTCGTTACAGGGTTAGCGTTATTCTCTGCTGTCGGTGTGACGTTAGGATTAACCTCTTGTCTATCTAGATTTATGACCTTAGTATTAGCCTCTGCTGTCGCTGCTGATTTTTTAGCAGTAGCAGGCGAGTTACCAATAATTACCTGACCATCACTCAGTTTAATCTCTCCACCAATTACAGGTTTTAACGCTGTGCCGCGAATCACGACATCACCGCCTACGCCACCTTCATACAATCCTGCAAGCTTAAAATTGAGTTTGTCTGCTATTGATATTGTCAGGGGATTCGCTGCGGCTTGTTGAGCATCAAAAATTGGCAAGATACCTGATGCAGTTACTTGCCCTTGATTGTAATTACCTTGGATATTTTCAACGCTTACGGTAGTACCATTAAATAGCGCTGTTCCTGTGACATTCGTTAAAGGTTCAGATAAAGCTTCAGCGCGAAAGGTAGCATTATTAAGTGTGGCGTTGCCGTTGATAATTGGTTCGTTTAAAGTACCTTGAACATTTAAATCTACTTTTCCTTGACCGTTTACCCAAGCGACTTGATTGTTGGTAAGCAGATTTAACAGTGCCAATCCTTCATTTTGCACATTGGCGTTAATGCTGATTTGATTGCTATCCGGTTGCACTTTGGCAAAAGGTAAGGGAGCAGGCACGCTACCTGTAATTGCAACTGGCTGCGTTCCTGTCACGAGTAAGGTACTATCAAAATTCAAGCGAGCTTTGTTGTAATCAAAGTTCACCTGTCCTGTTTGTACGGGTTGTTTGTTAAGAGTCGCATTCGCTAGCGCCACTTTCCCTTGAACTCTGGGGTCTTGCAAACTACCTGCTAAAGTGGCATCGGCATTTACATTACCAGTGATATCTACGGGGTATTTTTCGATAAAAGGCTCTAAAAGTGATAGAGGTAGACTGGCTACATTCAACTTTCCAGATACTTGCTCAGTTCCTAACTGTCCCGAAAACGCCACTAGTCCTTGATTAATCCCCACACTCAAGGGCGAAAGCGTGACGATACCATCGGCGAAAGTGCCTTGAGCAACAACTTGATTGATAGAATAATTACCCCATTGCCAGTTAGCACCTTGAAAATTAAAGCCGACATTCAACCCAGATTTTAACGAGCCATTGGCTGTAATTGCTCCGTTTAAAGCACCTGTTAATTCTGCAAGGCTGGGTAAAGATGGGGTTTGTTTGGTTTGAGCTTGCTGTTCTTTAGCGATCGCTGCTGTAATATTTGAGAAATATGCTAACTGTGTTTTCAAATCTGCATCGGGCAAACTGATAGATTCAGTTGGAAGTGCTTCTGCTCCTGCTAAGGTCGGAGGCTGCAACCCGGTACTGAGGTCTTGAAAGTCGAAGATATTAAACGCTTGTAAAAGTCTCTGGATTTTGGCTTCGGCAAAATTAGCTTGGAATTGAAATTGCGGGTCATTCCCTGCTTGCACATTACCACTGAGAGCGATGTTGCTATCGCCAATCCGCAATAGACCATTAGCCAAGCTAGCTGTACCATCGGCATAATTGATGTTGCCGCGAAATTCATCGGCTGCAACTCTGGCAACGCGAGGCCCTGCGATCGCAACGTCTCCCGCAATGGCATAATTATTCAGATTGACAACTAAATTACCCGATAATTGCCCCCCCAGTGGTTTCAATTGATTGTTAGGTAAAAAGCCGCCAACAAGAGCGATGGGAAACTGTTGGGCGTTGATTATCAAGTTATCTCCCTCAGTTCTACCCGTAGTAACTGCCTCATCGCGTTTAACTAAAAATGAAGTGGGACGATAATCTGCACCTAAGTTAAGCGCAATCCGATCTTGTTTCCCAGCTAATCGCAGACTTCCTCCTTGTCCCCCTTGAAAATTCACATTTCCGGTTAAAAGTGGGTCAAATGCCAAGTTACTTACATTGAAATTCCGCAGCCGAATATTGCCATTCGCTTGGGGTACATCTGGAGTTCCTGTAACTTTCCCATTAAAATCAAGTCGCCCTGCTATTGCTACGTCCCCAGGAACTTTAAAGCCAGTATTTTGTAAGTTGAAATTTCGCGCCAGTACATTTAAATTAAATCCGGCAATTTGGGGTGCGCCAGTTGGGGGAGACTGAATAGCGATCGCACCATTAGCACTAAATCCTGCGGTACTTGCGTTTTCAACTATAATCTGCTGTCCATTCCACTGAAATCTTGCAGTCAACGGTTTTGCCAGTTGCGCGACTCCTTGGGGAAGGCTGATTTGTCCGGCGGCGCGAATATCCGCAAGCTGGAAAGATTGTGTTGTGCCAGCTAACTGAATATTGCTATTCAGCCGTCCTCGCAGTTGTGGTGAGAAACGGCTGAGTTGAATTTGAGAAGTTTTGACAGATCCTTGCCAGCGTTCTTGTGCAAGTTGACCTGTGGCTCTGATTGTTCCACCTGCCACGTTCACAACCGCATCGGGAAAGACGATATTTTCTCCCTGTTTGGTAACAACAACTCGCCCGGTGGCGGGATAGGTAGCACTAGGCGCTTGTACCCGCGCTACTGTTTGCAGATTGCTCAGAGTGCCGGAAATATCAGCATTTGCCGAGACATTCCCAATGGTAATAGATGGTGAGGAATTATAGGCTTTGGCGATCGCATCCCCTGGTATATTTTTTGCTTGCACATTCAACGCCACCCTACCTTGGGGTGCAAGCTGAACTCGTCCGCTAGCTGTGACTTGCCCTCCCACCTCTGGATTGGCTTGAACGCGAGAAATATTGACGTTTAACGGTGTACCCAGAGAACCAGAAATTTTCGCGTTCGCAGATATACCACCAACATTAATGGGAGTTGAAATACCGTAACCTTGAGCGATCGCATTTCCTGGGATACCTTGAGCTTGAATATCTACGCCTACCTGACCTTGGGGAGCCAGTTGAATTTGACCATTAGCTGTGATTTGTCCCCCGGCTGGCGGCGTTAATTGAATATTAGAAACATCAAGTTTTAAAGGCTGTTTGCGAAGTGAGCCAGAAATTTGGGCTTTTGCTGAAACGTTCCCCACTGCGATCGGTAGAGTAACGCCATAGCTGCGTGCTAGTATATCCCCTGATATTCCATCAGCTTGAGCATTAAATATTACCCCATCTTTGGTTCCCAGATTAGCTTGACCGCCGCCGATAATTTGACCGCCAGCTGCGGGGACTATTCTTAGATTGGAGACAGTAAGTTGAGACGCAGTTTGAGATGCATTCAAGCGGAAATCAGTGTTGATGGTTTTAAATTGAAGGCGATCGACTTGGATCGGTTTGGTGTTACTTACCGTACCATTGACGATTGGTTGTTGAAGTGCGCCTAGTATTTTAATATTTGCTTGAATTTCGCCACTAGCCGGGACTGACGAATTCACTTTCAATGTGTCTAAGATATTTTTCGCAGTAACAGGTTTGATCTGAGCAGAAACATTAAAACCTGTTTGAGTATTAATTGTTCCATTCGCCACAATAGGAACTTTGCCAAAGTTCGTACTCAGATTATCTAAAGTAACTGTCTGACCCTGAAATAGAAATTTCCCATTAAAATTAGAAATCGGCTGAGGAAGATTTTGAATTTTAGCGGTGACTTGATTAGCTGTAGCTGTTCCGGTAATTGCGATGTCTGAAAGTTTGGGTGGAATCTGAACCCCTAAATCAGCATTTAAATATCCTGCTTGCAGAGCGATCGGTAACTGAATTAATCGAGTAATATCAGATGCTTGTAAATTTTGTGTTGAAAGCTGGAGGTTAGTTTGTTGAGCTTTGAGTTGGGTTTCGCCAACAATTTTAACAGCGCCTCCCCTAGTGAGTTGAGTATTGAAGTCATAACCGATCCTTTGATTGCGATCGGAAAATCGGGCAATACCACCAACTCGATCTAATATTACTGAGCCTTTGGGTTTAGTCGGTGCAGCGAATGGCATCAACTCTATATTGCCATCTTGAATTTGAAGTGACTGCAACTCGATTTGAACAAAGCCTGGTTCTCCCCCGGACTTAACTTGGGTTGTTACCCAACGACCATCTTTATCCTGTTGAATGTAGACATTGGGTTGAACTAAGTTGACTTCTAATCCCAGTTTTCGCGTGAGGAGAAGTTGCAAAGGCGAGAACTGCACCTCTAAAGCTTTTACTATCACCCGATCTCGATCGCTGGCAGTTGCTGGTATCGACAGAGAGCTAAATCTCAGACTAGTGAGGGAAAAACGTTCAACTTCCCCAACTTTTACGGGACGCCCCAGTAATTGCTCAAGATTTTGCTGTACTAACGGTGCTAAATCTTTGTATACATAGTTTCTAGCCCACCAAGCACCAACTATAATTCCAACTAGTAAAACCCCACCCAGAGCCAAACTGGTACGTCCTAAAAGCAGGAGCCACAGACGACGATTAGATGGTTCCTGATTGTTTTCTGAATTTGGCGATCGCGTCATGATTGTTACTACTACCAGTAATTTTTCTGGAGTGAGGCTAGAGACAAATTAGTTAGTTGTATCAGCAAGTTACAATTTATGGTTTCACAATATCAGGACTTACGCAAGAACTTTGTGGCAAATTACTTCTATTTATTAGACGAGACTGCACCAATAAGACGTATTTGCGGTGCGTCTATGTTATTTCATAATTTTGCGTAATTCCTGAATTGATTTCGATTAATAATTTATCACCAGACATTAGTTTTGTTGGGTTTTAAATTTGGAAACTTTGCTGCTATTAGGAAGATGATTTAGAATTTTATGTGCGTCTTAAACAGAATTGGTGTGGATATTATCTTTCAGAAATTAGGTAACATTTTATGATTAAATTACTTTGCGATCGCACCTGTATATACGACTCTGGTTATAAAATTTAATCTTTGTAAAATCTAACTTAGTATAGATGACGATGCTAAGTAATCTTAGATTTGCAAGTAATGTAGAGTAGAAAGTCACTTCTTGAAGCTGGATTTAGATCCCCCCTAACCCCCCTTAAAAAGGGGGGAACTGGAATCAAAGTCCCCCTTTTTAAGGGGGATTTAGGGGGATCTAAAACGTTTTGCTACTAAGAAAAGGACTTTTCAAACATCCTGTAAATATCAAAATTCCCGACTTCTCTAAAAGGTCGGGAATCTGAGCTTTTCGATTCCTCTTTCGCAAACCCAATTAATCATCAGTTGGATCGTCAATCATTTCTGGTACTAAAGCTGGGTTACTTTTACGTTCTTCTGGTGATTGCTCTCGAATAACATCGTCTATTCTCGCAGGGTGTTTGATTTTGTCCAGTACTTCTGGACTTAATTGTGGCGCATCACCTTCTGGATTAGACTTTTCAGCCTGACTAGGAACTGTTTCCTTATTCATAATTATTTCCCTAAACCCTAAACTCATACGCCAAGCTTAAGTTCCTCGATAGTCGGGTACACACTATCTGGGGACTTAATTTCACATAACGGTGGGAAGAAAGGCGATCGCTAAAGTAACGATTAACTAAGTTTGCCCCACGTTTTGGTTTGCGATCGCTATTGGCCAACTAGGGATTTAGTGGTGGGTTCAATGCCCAATCCCTTTGAATCCTACTCCTTTCTTTGTAGATTGTGATTTTTGGCTAACCAAAAGAGCAATGTCATGAAAGCTTGATATGTTTGCTATTGCTTAACGTATAAATCACTAATTATGTTATGAAAACATGACAATTAGATCCCAGAAGGGCTGATAAATTCGTGAAACAGCTAAAAAACCTACTTATTACCCCTTGATCCCTAGATATGCTTAGTGGTTAATATTGACTTAACAAATAAAAATCCTCCGATCCCAAAGAAATGCTAATTTTGGCACAATAAGGAATTGAAAGGGTGTTGGCTCAATTTAAAAACAGATTAAAAAACTTAAAAACTGGGCAAAACCAGGAGTCAGGATAAGAAATTCATCTGGAATGGATGAGATTTTACATAGCATTCTTTAACCAGGGGAAATCATTTACCGCTTAAACTACTGGAGGCCAAATTAATGGCAAAAGAACGCCCGCCACTAGAGGAGATGACCTTACGCCAACTACGCAAAGTTGCTAGCGAATATAGCATCTCTCGCTATAGCCGAATGCGTAAATCACAACTACTGGCATCAATACAAGAAGTCCAGCGTAGCAGAACTTTACTCAGTCCATCTCGTTCATTGGAGGCACAAGAAACCGTGGAAGCTGCAAAGTTTGAATTAGGTCAGGAAGATCGTACTGGTGGATCTTTGGCTGATGTTGATGAAGGACTGGCAGATTTGCCCTCTGGCTATGGTGAAAGCCGGATTGTACTCTTACCGCGCGATCCTCAGTGGGCTTACACTTACTGGGATGTTCCCAATGAACACAAAGAGGAACTGCGTCGGCAAGGCGGACAACAACTAGCACTACGGATTTATGATGTCACCGACATCGATATTGAATACCAAAGCCCACATAGCATTCAAGAATATCCCGCTGATGAACTAGCTAGAGAATGGTATCTACCAGTTCCAGTTAGCGATCGCGATTATACAATCGATATCGGCTATCGTGCTGCTGATGGTCGCTGGTTAGTACTAGCTCGTTCTAGTAGAGTACACATTCCTCCTGTCTATCCTTCTGACTGGATTGAGGATGTCTTCATCACTGTAAATTTTGAAGAAGATTTACGTGGCAAAACTCAGTACGAACTAGTTCCTCCTGCCAAGAAGATTGCAGCTACCGCCAACGGTAATGTTGGTAATGCTGTGAATGGCAACCCCATCTACGACGAAATATTTGGTTTAGCAGAATCTGCCGAAGCGTTACGGGTTGCTGGTTCTATCTTTGGTTCCCAACAAGGTGCAGTACGTCCTGAACAAGCGATTAGCTCCTACATTTTCCCATCGGGTGTAGGTCTGTGGGCAACTCCTACCGTGTCTGGCTTAACCGCTTCCGGTGCAGGAATGTCAGGTGTTGGCTTCTCGGCTTCTGCCGTACCAGTGCGTCCGCGCAAGTTCTGGTTAATTGCCGATGCTGAGTTGATAGTCTACGGTGCAACCGAACCCGATGCTACCGTAACCATTGGCGGCCGTCCAATTCAGCTAAATCCAGATGGAACATTCCGCTTCCAGATGTCTTTCCAGGATGGTTTAATTGACTACCCAATTTTGGCTGTAGCTGCTGATGGTGAGCAAACCCGCTCAATTCAGATGAAATTTAATCGTGAGACACCATCTCGGAATACTAACACCAAAGAAGAAGCTGTCTTAGAATGGTTCTCTTAAGTTTTGGCTCTGAGATTGACTCCAGACTGAAATTTTAAATTATTCCCCGCTATAGTAATTCTGTAGCGGTTTTTTTTGTATTATTATGTCTACAAAAAAATTATTTTTGTTATTTATCTTGATAATCAGTGCAAGCTTATTATCAGGTTGTCAAAAGATGGAAGCAAATTTAGTCCCAAAAGCGTCTAAAAGTTGCCCTGGCAAAGATACCAAGTTCAGTATTGATTTTTTTAAAACCAATAATCAAGGTAAAAAAAATCCTAAAGGTATTAATAATGTAATTATTTTTAATCCCAAATCAGCCGAATTAGATTTCAAAGTTAATGTTGGTCTATCTCATAAACTCTACGCCAAAGATAGTAGAGGTAAACTGCGTAAAGAATATGTAGCAAAACAGTTTCATGAACTCATCGCTGATGATAATGCCAAGTTAAACGGACAGCTACCCATTGCCGCAATTAATGCGGACTATATAGATACTGATGATAAACCCCAAGGCTTAAATATTTCTCGTGGTGTAGAGTATTCAGGAGCATTTAAAAATAAACGTTCTTCCTTTGGGATATCAGGAGGTACACCTCAGCAGCGACAGGCTACTATCCAAGCTGGCAGAAGAACAAACGATATTCTCAATTACAACTTAGTGGGCGGTAATGGCAGATTCTATCGTCAAGGTAAGTTTAAAGATATTTGTCAAGATTTGGGAGAAATGGCTTGTAAAAATGCAACTAATCGCTCTCTGGCAGCTATCACTAATCAAGGCTATGTAATCTTATTAGTTAATGACTTGAAAGCTAATTCCGAGATTGAATTATCTCAACTTAATCAAGAGTTACTACCAGATATGTTTGATAATGTCTTAGAGGGTATTGCTAGCAATAACTGTTTAGGTAAGATTCAAGAAGGGATTTTATTTGATGGAGGTATGTCTCCAGGATTGTATTACAACCAGAAAACTTATGTAGAAAACCTTGGGCCGATTGGTTCAGTTTTTTTGATTTACAAAAAATAAAATAGTTATAATTCCTAAAATTATTGTGCCCCTCCCCGATGCTTTGGCTTACGGTGTGCACACAAGTCTTAAAAACATAGCTTAATAAGACTTTCCTCGTTTTTCCTCGTTCCCAGTTTCCGACTGGGAATGCATTCATTGAGTCAGAGACTCAATTCCAGACTGGAGGCAGAGCCTCAACGAGAGCATTTCCATGCAGAGCATGGGAACGAGATATTGGTTATTTACAAATGACCAATAACTAATGACTAATTCACGAGTTAATGCTTATTTACGACTTTGTGATTCATCTTGATTTTTAGTTTTTTTATGAGAAAAGCGAATTCCTACAAAGATATCGTAAATAAACTCTAAAAAGTCTTTCTTTTGTAGTAACCCTGAAGTTTGATAACAGCCTTTTTCATCTAACAAAGGCTTCATCAAATAGTATGTAGACTGATACTTGTACCAGGGAATACAAGTCCATAAATGATGAATTAAATGGTAGTTCTGACCTAAAATCAGGATGTTAAGAATTGGGCTAGGATATACACGAGCATTTTTCCAGCGATCGCGTTCAACAAAGGGACGATGGGGCAAATAATCAAAAAACAAGCCCAGTATTAATCCCACAATACCAGAAGGTACAACCCAAAAATTGAGAACGTACATTAAAAAATGATACTGAACTGAGATATAAACAATTGCAACAACAATTGAGCGGCTAATTAACCATTCCCATAGCTCATATTTGCGCCACAGTCGCCGTCGAAAGAAAAACACCTCGTGGGACAAGAATCGAAATGCAATCATCCACAGCGGGCCACCTGTAGAAACAAAATGATCTGGGTCATCTTTGGGATCGTTGACATGAGCATGATGCTGCAAATGTACTCGTGTAAACACTGGGAAAACGAACCCTAGCATCAGGGCGCTACCATGCCCTAATATGGCATTAATGACTCGATTGCGGTGGGCAGATTGGTGACAAGCATCATGAATTACTGTTCCAGCACAATGCAAAGCAATAATATTAAAACTAAAACACAGCCAGTCTGGCCATTGCCAAAGCCAGTAACCACAATGAGATGACACCAGTACTGTCACAGATGCAAAAAACAGTAGTAATGTAGGATTGAAATCACCAGGAGGCGCTAACAATTCCTTTGGTGGAGCTTTCAGCAGTTTTTCTGCTTTTGAAGTTACCGTTCTTACTTCTGTATCTACTACGTCTTTAAAGATGACTTCCAAGTTGTTGCCATTTAGCTTTTTATGGTCATCAACGGCTGGGTCGATGATGATTAGGCTTTTGTCCGGGATGTCAAAAAAATTAGGATCTAAAGAGGTCATAATTTTCCTGGTCTTGATTCGTTGATAAAATGGGTTTGAAATCCCAAACTCAGCCAGCACAGAATAGATTTCTTGCCCCGATTAGAGAGATGAAAAGATTGAAAATTTAGCCAATACTCTTCTCTATTCAAATTAGGTATGGACTGTAAGAGATAGGGAATAGAAAAAATTTTGAATTCCTTGCTACACTACACACATAAACAAAATATTTGATTTTTCATTTCGGGAGTTGCTCCTGTTACTCATCATGCCAGCGACAACGGCATACATAGATTTTGGTTTGATATCGATATTTATCGATTTGCCCAGTCAATGTTTTTTGCGATGTGCTGAAATTGTGCTTTGTTATTGATTTTGTGAAAAACAATTTTCAACAATATAAAGAATACAGTTATTTTAACGATCAATGCAAGAGTTTTATCGGAATTTGGCTGTATAATAAAAATATTTTAGGCACAGATATCATACTTCAAACAAAAATATATATTTTATTTGCTTAAATAAAAATTTCATCCCTTTTTCTGGATGATGCAATAAGTATATATACTAGCGATCGCTTATCCAATTTTGATTTCATGCAGTTGCTGTCTTCTTCTTTTAAGCAAAACTCCATCGCTGGAGTGTACTGATAGCCAAAACGAACCATGAGACTTCTTTGTGGAGCATACCACTTCCGACTCTGATTCTGAGTTCGAGGCTACTAAAAATATCAAATTTCTATACTTAACAACAAAGATTTTGCTATGCGTCAATTATTACTAGTTTTTTCCAGTATACTAACTCTCAGTAGTTTAAATACTCCTGCGATGACAATAGCAGGTACGGCGCCTGATTTATCTGGGATGCACTTAGTTCAAAAGTTAAACTGCAATAATGCTCAAACTCAAGCAGCAATTAATGAATGTACGAAGTTATCTTATCAGAATGCAGATAAAAAGCTGAATCAAGTTTATCAACAATTGATATCTACATTAGAAAGACCTAGAAAACAGAAATTGATTGCTGCACAACAAGTATGGATCAAGTTTCGAGATACCAATTGTGAGTTTGAGAGAAGCAGATATGAGGGCGGAAGTATTGCTTCTAGCATTTATTCTGGTTGTTTGGAAGATACCACAAAACTGCGTACTCAACAATTACAAGAATATCTGAAAACTGACCCTTAAGCTGAAGCTGAAAGTCAGTCTATAAGAAGCTTTTAGGGATTAGACTTGTTGTATGAATCTAAAGCCCTCACCCTAAATCCCTCTCCCAAGTCTGGGAGAGGGACTTTGAAATTTGCATTTGTGCAAGAGGTTTATTGAGTCAGAGACTCAATGAATGCATTCCCAGGCTGCCGCCTGGGAACGAGGAGAGTTCAAGCTAGGTTTTATTAACTACTAGTTGTCACTGGGAACTAGAGTAATTATCTTTTTCTGAGATTAACGCAAACCTAAAATTTCGGAAATCGCCGTTACAATATCCAAATAAAAGTTGCCTTTCACTGCCCGAAATAACTCAAATTTAGAGTCAGGCGCACCAAAAAACGGTCTGAGAAACCATCCTAACTGCATACCAACAAAGGCATAAAGCAATAACCAGGATCTTAAAATAGTGGTGCGGGTTTTTTTACCAACTTCATCTTGTTGAGAAAGTAGTTGCATTCCTTCATACAGGAACTTCACGCCAAATATGCCTGTAATGCCAAAAATAAATACATTCAGCAGTTTAAAAAATTGATAAGAATCGGGTGTAGTGATTAGAAAAAATAGCGTAACTGGTGCCAAGCTAAATAAAAGTACGCTAATCACTGATACAGATGTGAGTAATACAACAAAATGCTGTAGAATACTGCTCCGAGAACCAAACAAAACATTAAAAAAGAACAACGTCGGGAAACAAATAATCAGTGTGATTAAATAGAATACCGGAAGTTTAATAGCACCAGATAATGCCTGTCCCCAACTGTGGGATGCACCGATAATTGCTCCGTAAAGGGCAAAAAATATAGAACTAGTTACAAACAGAGAACTGATTTTATTTTGTAATCGCACTCCCTGACGAATTTCTTCTAAGAATGACTGGCGATCGCGCAGTAAATTAACCAAAACACCAAATTGTTGAATTCCGCGATTTTGCTTTTTCAGCATGATTTTATAGTTTGTATATTTTGTGGAGTTACTAATGACTAATTAACGGAATCCAAAGAGATAGCTAAGAGATTTAATGACGCTTAAATAGAAATTACCTTCTCTTTCGCGGAATAGTTCAAACACAGAACCAGGTGTGCCAAAAAACGGTCTGAGAGTCCATCCTAACTGACTGCCTACGAAAGCGTAAAGAAATAGCCAAAATTGTAAAATTTTCTGGCGAGTTTTACTACTTTCATCATCTTGTTCTAAAACTAAACTTGTGGCTTGATATAAAGACGAAATACCAATAAATCCAGTGATGGCAAAGATAAAGACATTTAAAAGAATTAAAAATTGGTAATTATTGGTGGTAATTAAGAAAAACAACGTGATAGGAGCAAAGCTAAATAAAAGTACGCTGGTGACTGAAACCGCAGTTAAGACTAATGCTAAATGCTGGGCAAAACTCCGCTTGGAACCAAAAATAATATTCGCAAAGAACAACGTCGGGATACAAATCAAAAGTGTAATTAAATAAAGTGCTGGGAGTTTAATGGCAGAAGATAAAGCTTGCATCCAGCTATGGTATGCACCAATGATTCCGCCATAAGCAGCGATAAATAAAGAACTGCAAACCAGTAGCGAAATGATTTTATTTGGTAATCTCGTACCTTGGCGAATTTCCTCTAGAAATCCTTGGCGATCGCGCAGGAATCCAATCAGCACTGCAAAGTATTTGATTCCTGATGATTTCCGTTCCATTATGTTATCCTCACACCGATATTATTCTAAGTTTCATCTGAGTAATCACCGCCAGAACCATACTTCCAAGCATCAATCAAACGATGCCAATAATATTGTTGTTCTTTTGGTTGATTCTTAATCCATGTTTCTAGCATTGGACTTAGCGAAAACAAGGCAGTGTATACACCTAAATTACTGTAATGTAACATCCAATCTAGCAAACTTGCCAAACCTACTTGCGGAATTATCTTGACAACTATTCCAGGATGATATAAACCAGTTTTTAACAGTGTTTGCGTTAGTGCCGAAAACTGCACGATATCTTGTAAAAATGGTTTTAACACTGGTGTACCTAACTGTTGCATTTCCTGAAATACCGCTGAGAGTAATTGGTTAATTTGATCTGGGGCAATTTTCTGATTTACACCAACACTCATCGCCTTTTGAAATAACCAGGTAACAGTCAAACTCGGCTGATAGGGTTGCAGCATTGCTAAGGCTTTTGCAGATAATTGTTCTGTTTCTAGCGCTTCGGAAATGCCATAAGTTAAACGCTTCAGATGACGCACCATCGCCCCAAAACCACCAAAACTCAAGGGAGATTGACTACCACTGCTATCTCCGGCTGGTAGAATGCGATTCCAAGGAGTTTTTAAGGGACTTTGGCGATAGGTGGGAAAGAAACCAAATAGCGCTCGTTGAAATTTCAGGTTGCTCAATTCCACTCCCTGATATTCTGGAAGAAGACGCAGATATTCCTCAAATAGAGCTTCTAAACTCAAACGTTGAGGTTCTGCATCCATGTAGGTAAACAAGTAAGTGGTTCTGCCATCCCTAGCTGGGAAAGCTTCCCAGAAGTACTGGCATTGATTCTGCAAGGATGTGAATGATAATAATAAATCGCCTGAGTTATTTTCAGGAAAACCTTGGGCGCAACTTCCTACAACTAAGCACAGCGCATCTGGTTTTTTGCCTTGGCGTGCTTGTTGGGTGATGGGTGAAAAATGTCCCATCGCGTCGATTAATAAGCGGGTTTTGAATTGGTTATTTACCATCACCCCATCGGGATGAACTACTGCTTCGGTAAAGGGTGTGTTTTCTAACAACTTTCCCCCGGCGGCGAGAAATCGGGTTTTCAAGGTAGCTAATAGATAAACTGGATCTACGCCGATATTCAAGACATCCTCTACCCAAACTTCTGTACCGCCAGCAAAACTAACTCGCGCTGGGTTATATTGAGTGGCGATCGCACTTGCTAATTCTTCCTCAGTCAGCAAGTTCAATTCCACAAATACATCTAATTCTTTGCGAGAAATATTCCACTCTTGTTCCCTCCCCCGCAAAATTCCCCGTTCCAGCAACACTACCCGCAATCCCTTCACCGCCAAGGCGCAACCAATTAAAATGCCCAAAGTGCCACCGCAGATAATTACATCGAAGTCTACGACGCCTAAAGGCTGTTGACTTTCTTTAACTAACGTTGGTACTGGTGCGGAGTTTTCGCGCCCAGATGTGAGAATGCGATCGCTTTGGCGCAATCCTCCTAAAACATCGCCGGGTAATTGGGAAAGAATTTCTTCAGTTAAAGACATTTTGGAAAAACTTAACTCTACATTCCAAAACTACCTGAGAATGAAGAAAGTAGATATGATCATGCCCAGATAAATCGTAATTAGAACTCTTAATTACGAATTACGAATTACGAATTACGAATTACAAGAGTATGTCCACTACAAAACCTGTAGAACGTCTGTATACTTTTAAGGAATATCTCACCTACGACGATGGCACTGACAAGCGCTATGAACTTGAGGGTGGGGTACTGCTAGAAATGCCTCCAGCCTCAGATTTGCATGAAGCGATCGTTACTTTCTTGTTGATCCGCTTCTATCTAGAAATCCAACGACTAGGGTTAGACTGGCAAGTTCGCCCTAGCGGTACTGGCGTTCGTACCTCCGTCAAAAAATCCCGTCTCCCTGACTTAATTGTGATGACTGAAGAACAGCGACAATCTATTCAGGGTAAATCGGCTGTACTTGAGTTACCTCCACTGTTGGCAATAGAAGTGGTTAGTGCTGAGTCTGTGAAGCGAGATTATCAAAGGAAACCACTTGAGTATGCAGCCTTTTCTATCCCTGAATACTGGATTGTTGATCCTCTAGAAGCAAAGCTGACAGTCTGTTTGTTGCATGAAGGACATTATAACCAAACAGTATTTACAGAGAACCAGCAAATATATTCTCCGACTTTCCCTGAGTTAGTATTGACAGCACAGCAGATATTAACGGCTTAGGGATTACTACATAAAACCGTCCCTCTCCGAGTCGGAGAGGGAAAGAAATAAATTATCCAATCTTGTGGGGTGGGCGTCTCGCCCGCCCTTTGCTATGGGCGGACAAGATGTCCACCCCACAAGAAGTAATTGAGTATTTTTTATTTGTCAGTCCCTTAATTATCCCAAACCGAATAGTTTAGAAATCGCAGGCAATAATTTATTACCCGCTTCTACCAGAGAAGCAACAGCAGGTAAGCTTGTAAATATCCCTTTCAACATCGTGATAGCTGTTTTTGCCGTCTTTTGCTTAGTGGATTCTTGAGGATTTTTACCCGCTTCTGCCAAAGTGTTCACCTGTTCTAGCGCTTCGGCTTTGTCAACTTCAGACAAATATGTGGATTGTACGATCGCATCTTGCAACTGCGACAATAATTCTTTGATTCCTGGTTTCTCGGCATCGGTTGCATCAGGTAACTCATTGAGGGCAATACTCACGTTACCGCTAATAGTTCCTAGATTAGCAATAGAATTATTGCCAGCGATACCGCTAACAT
The DNA here is from genome assembly GCF_963920915.1 of Nostoc sp. PCC 9305. Lineage (NCBI taxonomy): Bacteria > Bacillati > Cyanobacteriota > Cyanophyceae > Nostocales > Nostocaceae > Nostoc > Nostoc sp. PCC 9305. The sequence continues at coordinate 2,138 of NZ_CAWUDN010000073.1, read as the reverse complement.
TACTGCTGCCTTGAATATTGATGCCGCTGATATCTGACATATTTGTATCTCCTTGTGTATAAAATTTCGGCTGCTTGAGAGCAGTATCTACCATATTTTCTAAACTAATAATGCGCTTATCTTTTTCTACCAGCAGTAATTGCTGACTCTGCGATAAAGCTTTGAGTTGATTATAGTCATCAAAATATTCTGCACTCAGTTGAGACTTATCACTATCTGCTGCGGTTTTGGCTCTGAGCAAGAGTTTATCATTGCCGCGTTTCTCCATTGCCACGATTTCTAATTCGGCTTCGGGATGGTTTTCGGCAAGGTTTTTGAAAGCGATCGCCACAGCACGGGGGTCAACGCCTTGATTATGATAAAGGTCGAGGGTGTCAAAAATTGGCTTGATAAAGTCGGCAAAATCGCCGTCTGCAAATACCTCTTGTTTATTATCAGGTTTGCGGAGAGGGTCGGGGTCTACTTTTGTGGGTAAGCGCATGAAGACATATTCACACCTCACACCATGCAATTTAGTTGTATTTGTAATGCCCCAATCTTCAATGTATGCGCCTGTGAGAGTTGCACCTGTTAAATCTGTGCCGTCTAGTTGCGTTTGCTTCAGCTTTGCTCTTGACAAATCGGCATCTTCCAAGTTGGCTTCACTGAGATCAGCGCCGATAAAACTGGTATCTGCTAGGTTAGCTTTTTGTAAGTTGATACCCCGCAGTTTTTCACGGTCAAATTTTGTATCCTGTCCCTCTCCTGTAACCAGCAGTTGGCGTACTTGTGAGTTTTGCAGGTAAGTTGAGCCAGGACGAACACGGTCAAGCATTTTGGCTTGATGCCAACGGCTACAGATAAGAATAGTGTTTCGGAAATCTGTACTTTTGAGTGTGGCTTGGGTGAAATCAGCATTGGTTAAATCAGCGCCACGAAAACTTGTACCTCCTGTTGCAGCAAAGGCGATCGCAATATTGCGAATTAAGGAGTGTTTTTGATCTCCTTTCATGGCTCGCCAGCTGATGTAAATGCTAAATAAAGTTCCAGCTACGGCTAAAGCTCCGGCTACAGTTCCAATTTTGGCTAAGGCTATAGCTAAGACTACGATTAAGACTAAAGCTCCGGCTACAGCTAAAGTTCCGGTTCCGGCTCCGGCTCCGGCTAAGGCTAAGGCTCCGGCTACAGCAACAGCTAAAGCTCCGGCTCCGGCTCCGGCTAAAGCTCCAGTTCCAAATCTGCTTCCGGCTAAGGCTAAGGCTCCAGCTACGGCTACAGCTACGGCTAAGGCTCCAGCTCCTGCTACGGCTCCAGCTCCTGCTACGGCTCCTTGGTAAATTGTGACAAAGAAAAAGGCAATTAATACGATTAGAGCAGTCCAGCCGCGAATCTGATTCTGTAAGCTGGAAGTATCAAATATTAGTGACACTAAATAACCATTGACAGACCATAAACATCCTGACAGTACCAACAACAGCCATGAGACAAGGATTAGGAAAATTGCCCACAGGTGTTGCAGTCCAGCTTGGGCATGACTGAAGTTTGCATCGGTTAAATTAGCGTTGGCGAAGTTTGCCCCTCGGATGTCGGCATAGCTAAAGTTTGCACCCGCAAGGTCTTTTCTACCTTTGAAGTTGCGTCCTCGAAGATTTTGACCGGAGAAGTCTAAAGCCATGTTCCACTTTACAGAGGTGAGCAAATTTTACTACACCCTCACCCCTGTACATTCATGAATGGTTAGATATATTTGTTAGTTGAGGATAAAAGGTGCAACTTCGAGGATAAAAAGCGCAACTTCGAGGCTCAGAAAGTCATTGTTGAGCCTTAGAAAGTCAACTTCGAGGATAAAAGGTGCAACTTCGAGGCTCAGAAAGTCATTGTTGAGCCTTAGAAAGTCAACTTCGAGGATAAAAGGCGCAACTTCGAGGATAAAAGGTGCAACTTCGAGGCTCAGAAGGTCATTGTTGAGCCTTAGAAAGTCAACATTGAGGATAAAAGGCGCAACTTCGAGGCTTAGAAGGTCATTGCTCTCATCCCCTAACCCCTTCTCCCATGTTGGGCTACGGTGTACACACAAGTCTTCTAGAGTTGCACCACAGCCTTTTGATCCCCCCAACCCCCCGATAAATTGGGGGGGCAAAAAGCTCTCAAAGTCCCCC
>NZ_CAWUDN010000072.1:0-41156 GCF_963920915.1 Nostoc sp. PCC 9305 | reverse complement strand
AAAATCAAATAATTGATAAGTCGCATCGGGAGATTTCAATTTCTTTAAAAGAGGGAGACTAATATTAATTCCCCAATCACCCAGGATTGTATGTGCGGCTTCAAAAGAACTAGCTATGGCACCATATTTTGTAATATCTGACCAAACTAATGGGGTCAAACCTTCTGACATTCCTAACCATTTTAGCAAGGGACAGAATCCAACATTAGTAGATTTATTCTTCGCTTTCTTTTCTCTTTTTTGAACAACGTATGGTAATTTAAGATTTACTACAACATTACCTACTGTTAATATTTCCCTCTTCGTATAACCGTGTCTTTGTGTGTCGGTATGCCACCATCAAGAGAGTTTGATTAATTGCTGTTTGATGAGCCGACTCTGATTGAGAAAGCTTATGCAATAATATGGCGATACATTGACCCGCTAAAACTAAGGCAGCCTGTCTAATTTTTTCTTCTCTTTCTTTAACTATTTTTCCAGACCATTCCTCGATATTTTTCAAATCTAAAAGGTTAGTCACATCAAGATTGAAAATCTGATAATGAATCGGCAAAATTTAAATTTGCAGATATATTTTTTTCCATAAAGGTAGATACTTCCTATTTCAAAACTATTCCTGAAAGGAAATTTTACCTTTTTTTCTAGTAGCAACAATGTACAGAAACTTCGTTTTTGGTAGCAGGTTGTATCTTCTAAGCAATATTGCTGCAACTTTTGTATAAAATACTAAATATATACATAAGAGTTTATTAGCGATCGCTCTCCAGGTGGGGTCATCTCACAAAATCGCATTGCTCCCCTCAATTAGGTTTTCAAGGTTCTGTTCCTTGGCGTTCTCACCCTAAGTTATGTATTGGCTTAGGAACGAGTCACACATGCGTTTGCCCTGCCTAATGCACGAGTGTGGCCACGTCGGAACGATCAACTAAACGACCGTCTTCCATGTAAATAATCCGATCGGCGATATCCAGAATGCGGTTGTCGTGAGTGACTAACAAAATTGTACAGCCCTGTTCCTTTGCCAAACTTTGGAGAATTTCTACTATATCTCGTCCGGATTGTTTGTCTAATGCGGCCGTTGGTTCATCTGCAAGGATCAGTTTAGGTTGTCCAACTAAAGCCCGTGCGATCGCTACGCGTTGTTTTTGTCCACCAGACAAATCGCTAGGATAGTACTGAATGCGTTGCTCTAGCCCAACTGATGTCAGAATGTGTTTGATCCGAGTATCGGCTTCTTCTGCTGTAATATCGTGCATTTCTAAAGCCATTTCCACATTTTGATAGGCACTCAAAAAGCCTAATAGGTTATGTGCTTGAAAGATGTAACCTATATGGCGACGAAGCAGAGTCATCTGTTCTTTGTCAGCGTTCAGCAATTCATGTCCCAGAACTTTGAGACTCCCTTCTTGGGCGGAACGCAGACTACCCATTAATGTCAGCAATGTAGTTTTTCCAGAACCCGATGGGCCTGTCAAAATTACGATTTCACCGCGCTCAATTTGCAAATTGACATCAAATAATACCTGTTTGCGAAGAGAACCATGACCAAAGTAGTGATTAAGATTAGAAATTGAAATGGCTGATTCTGGGAAAGAATGTTCGCTTAAAACTGTCTTAAGTGAAAGTAATTCGGTCATTATCAACTCCTAAAAAATATCAGCAGGATCTGCTGTCTGTAACTTACGCACTGCTATGCCGGCAGAAAACGAACACATGATTGTTGTCAAAATGAGAACGAATACTACCCGTCCTATATTCATTGCCATTGGTAACAGGGTCGCAATATAAGTAATTTGATAAATTGTTAAAGCAATAAAGATGCCAGGAATAAAGCCTAATATTGCTAGAATGAGTGACTCTTGAAATACAACAACTAGTAAGTATTTATCGTTAAATCCTATAGCCTTGAGGGTAGCGTATTCTGGTAAATGCTCAGTGACATCGCTGTAGAGAATTTGATAAACAATGACGGCTCCAACGATAAAGGCAATGACCACTCCTAAATCAAAGGTATAGCCGATTGGTGTACTGGCATTCCAGAAAGCAACTTCAGCTTTGGCGTAATCTTCTCTGGTTAAAACTTTGACATCATCGGGTAAGCGCGATCGCAAATCTACCAAAACTTTTTGGACATCAGCACCAGGCTTAAGCTTAATTAACCCGATATCAATTAATCCTGATTGGCGGGATCTCGCCATGCGTAAGAAGTTGATATCGCTAGTTACTAAATAAGAATTTATACCAAAGGTGGGACTAAGTTTAAATAATCCCCGAACGCGAATTTGCCGTTGATTTATCTCGGTGGAAATTTGCTCACCTGCTTGAAAGTTTTGTCCAATCGGCCCAAACTCATGACGGGAACTTTCATTAAACAGAGCTGTATCCGGTGTTCTCAGTTGTTTACGGTAGGCTTCTACACCGGGTAAGTTCATTACCTGATGTTCTGGATTAATACCGATCGCAAAAATATTCCAGGTTTCTTTGTTGTAAGGATTGCGCCACTGAATAAAATCAAGATAAATTGGACTTACCGATTGCACTCCATCTACTCCTAGTGACTGATATAATCGTCTTTCCGTAAAGCGATCTAGGGAAATGAGCGAGCGATAGCGGCCACTCAGCATCACGATTTCGCCATTCAAACTATGGTGAAATTCTACTGCACTGCTAAACAACGCTCCTCTAAAACCCAATTGCAGAAACATCAGCACATTGGCAAAACTAATCCCCGCAATGGCAACCATCAAGCGCGATGGCTCTTTCCGCAACTGCAACCACGATAGAAAAAGTGGTTTTTTCTTTTTCTTGGCTTTATTAGATTCAGGCCGATCGTGGATAATTGTCGTCATCATGCCCCCTTTAAGATTGGACATTAATTTCCATTTGAACGCTTAAATTCGTTAAACCAGAAACCTTGCGGCTAGATTTTGGATCTAAATGTATTTTCACTTCCACAACTCGCGCATCAAATTGCGCTGCTGGATCGGTGTTTAACACATCCTTTTTACCGACTTCTAGCCCAACTTCAAACACCTTGCCGTATAACACATCTGCAAAGGCATTGTTCTTACTGGTGATCGTTGCAGATTGACCAACCCGGACTTGGCTAATATCTAGTTCATAGATTTCTGCTACCGCAACCATTTTTTGAGTCTGTCCCAGGCTAATGATGCCTTTATTACCTACTAGTTCTCCTGGTCGGGTGTGAATTTTCAAAACTTGCCCATTTTGGGGCGATCGCACAACTGCCAAATCCAGTTCTGCCTTGGCTCTAGCTACCCCAGCCTCTGCTTGGGCTACTTGCGCTCGCGCTACTTCTACATCCACCGGACGCACTTCAGCAATTTGGTTTAGTGTCGCCTTCGCTTCTGTAATCTGCTTTCGCCGTGACAGAATAATCTTGTTCAAAGCAGCACGGGCTTCGTTTAAGCTATCCCTAACAGTATCTGCCTTTAATTGCTTAGTATCACGCAAGGAAGCAGAGACAGCCCCCTCTATGTAAAGTTGCTGATAGCGTCGAGCTTCCAGTTCCCCATTCTCTAATTCTGCTTTCACACGAGCGATCGTCGCTTCTTGCGCTGCTGTTTCCGTGACCAACTCCGCTTGTAGCCGATCCACTACCTGTTCCTGCGCTTGAATTTGCCCCGACTTTGCACCAGCTTCAACCTGCTTTAAAAGAGTTTGAGCAACCACAACTTGCTGTTGTGCTTCTTGCAGGGCTGCTTGACGACGGGTATATGTATCTAGGATGGCAATTATCTGCCCCTTACGAATTAATTGACCGTGATTCACTTTCAGGGTATCTACTCTCGCACCATCAATGGATGTAGGCGCAAAAACATTCACAACTTCACCATCTGGCTCCAATCGTCCTAGAGCTGAAACTGTTCTGATAGTAGGTTTAGTAGCCGATACTATTTGCTGAGATGGACGACTTGTAATTTTGTGATAAACAACTACAGCCGCTATCACCATAACAAAGCCAGCAATGATAACGGTAATCCGACGCGGATGGCGCAACTTTATCCCTATTTCAGGAGCCACCATAATTAATAACCAGCGATTGAATTAAAGTTTTTGTATTCAAGTATTTGAATACAAAAACATGATAAACTTAAATTGTTGATTACGTCAAGTCTTTTTTATGGCTCTCAAGCACGCGATTCTAGCTTTTCTTTCCCGCCAACCTCTGAGTGGCTATGAAGTTGCCAAAGAATTTGATGAAGGCTTTGGGAGTTGTTTTTGGAAGGTTAGCCAACAGCAAGTCTATGCCGAACTAGGCAAACTGGAGCAACAGAACAATGTTACCTATGAAGCGATTCCGCAACCGGGACGGCTGGATAAGAAAATCTACTCCATAACCACACAAGGGCAGAAAGAACTAACTAACTGGTTAATGAAACCTACTGAACCAACCACAATCCGCGAAGACTTGGGTGTAATAGGACTTGCTGGGCATCTTATTGATCCAGAAGTGATTGTGCAAGAAATTGAACGACGGCGACAACTCCATTTTGAAAAAGGGCATCAGATACAAAAACTTGACGAACAGTTTGTCCAGAACTTAGAATCTTTGTCACCGAAGGATCTCTATATGCATCTGATTATTCGCCGTGCAATTCGCTATCAACAAGATTGGGTGGCATGGTGTGACGAAGCCCTTCAGTTAATTACTGGTCTTTCAAAGTAGAAGTAATTCGGCAGGGGGTAGTAGTAAATATGTAGTGATAATAAATTTAGGCACTCCGGTAAAAATTATAATAATGAATAAAATACCAAATAGCGCCAATATGGTTTTCTAGCTCTTTAGAGAAGGATAAAGTCTTTTGAACCAAAGGATAAATTCTTTAGTGCATTACATATTTACCATTACCATTGTAAAAAAAAATGACTCATTAACCAAGATACTATGGCCTTTGTAAGTTTTAGCAACACAAAGTTTGAAAACAGATAATTTAGCTTACGCTTTAATATTGGTTGCAACTAAGCGAGTTTTTAAAACAGATGCACTAGCTCTGTTAATAATAAATTTAAAACTCACAACTTTTTCAGGTTGAGCAGTGACTTCACGGATATAATCATACGCAGATTGAGAAGCACAAATCAGGTCAGCATGATTTAATAAATTAAAATCCAGTTGAATATTTTCAAGACCTAATGGCTGCAAAGACAAGTGAGAAATTCCACATTTTTCTAGCATCTGCTTCATATTTTTGCCCTCACCCAATTTTTGACCAATAACTAATACCTGCTTGCCAGGAGTTAAAGTTGAAATCCGTGTTAAAACCTGCAAATCTGGCTCAAAATTTACTCCTATTACTTTCTGTTTTGAAGCAGTTAGTTCAATCATATTCCATGCATACTGTGTATTTGTAATCACTAAATCGCAGGTATGCAATTCTCTCAAAGCTACTGCTTGACGAGTTTGCAAATCTTCTAAATATATTAATGATACAGAATTACTGATTTCTGCTTGGACAGACTGCAAATATAAATCAGCCTCAGATTGAAGAGATTCTACAAATCCTAGCTTCAAGGGAACAACTTGTTTACGCTCATTTGAACTTACAGCCACAGCATAAGCAGTCAATCCAAAATCAAATGGGCTTAACTCCATCTGATCTGCTATCAAAAAAGCTTGTTCTAGTACTTGATAGAGAGAGTCACGACCAATAGACTTTTGCACTAATTCACTTTCAGCCACAAAAGTTCCTCTGCCTCGTTTAGCTACTAGATACCCAGTTTCAATGAGTTCAGAATATACTAAGGCAATAGTGTTGTGATTGATGTTTAAGTATTCTGCTAGTTGAATAACTGTTGGCAAGCTATCTCCGGGTTTTAGATATTGTGTCTCAACCAACAGCTTAATCTGTCCAGAAACCTGAGAGGTAATTGGGAAAGGAGCATGGGTATCAATAGTAATAGGTAGTACTTTTGAAAGAGACATTAAACTAAATCAAATTACAAACTATAGCTATTCAACTTCAATTTAATTTTACCTTAATCTGATCTAATTTTACTGAAGCAACTTTTTCGTAAATACATTTATTTTTTTCCCTTCTTGGTAAATAACTTCAATTTCATTCACGCTTCCTACTAATTCCAATAGAGCATTATGAATGCATAATATCCACCTTCTGCGTCGTTTCAAATAAGAAAACAGTTGATAACTGGGACAATCAATCCTGAGAAAACTATTTTGATCCCATAAGTATAAATTAATACTACATGTTTTAAGGTTTTCTCTTGTTGAATTGTCTAAGTAAGCTAATATCTGCTGATTAAATGGAGATGATAAACTGCTAGTTCGTTCTAACTTTAGCAGTGCTAACTCTAACTCATCTTTTGCATTGTGCTTACTTACAATTTGCTGAATATGTATTTTAGGATCAAGTAGTTCTACTATCACACCTTGCCTCCTGATGTCTTGTTTTTAGCACTATTTTTTGAAGAAAAGGTAAATAAGCACTAGAAAATATAACTACGTTAGGACTTATCTAACTTAGGCTGATCTTAAATTTGGCATTATAAAACTTTTGTAATTGCTCAACTCCCTTTACAGAAGGTAAAGATAGAGGTTAGCTGAAGGAATGGAAAAATCTGACCTTAAGCAACTATTGAACAAGGCGAAACAACCCTTGATAGTGGAGCTGTGGAAAGAAATCGAAAATTTCACAAGTCTTTGAGCTAGATATATATTAGGATTTACGCACGAGTAACGGAAAACGTAGACGCATTAGCGTTCGCGCAGCGTCTCGTAGAGAAGCGGTAGCGACGTTCGCGTAGCGTCTCTAAGAGTTGGAGCGTTAGCGGCTTGCCACAGGCTATCACAGAGGGCGCAGAGGTCACGGAGGAATGAGAGTTTAGAGGGTTTTTGCGTAAGTCCTACTATATATCAGAAGGAGCGATCGCTAATTTATTTGAGACAGTCAAAACTCGTTTAGATAACCTCAAAATTAATTTGTTCAGACAAAACAGGTGCGTTTAGTTAACGGTCAAAATCAAATTGATACAGGTGACACTGTTTTTGCGGCAACTATGAAAAAGTTAGAGAATACCTACCTGCTTTGTACCGATTTTTGCAACATAACCAGGCTTTCTAGGTAAGGAGCGCAAGAAGATGATGTGAAGATACATCGCAAAGGGAGCCAGCAAGCCGGGAAGGAACGTAAATGGAAAAATGCCAATTCCTAAATTGGGAATTTCCGTTTTGATGATGCCAGTGAACGTCAGCAAAGACCTGATTATGACGTTCGTAAGCAATACGATTCCCATGATACTCCATAATCTCACGACAGAATCATTGATCCGTCTACTTGTATAAAGCCAAGCAACAAGAGGAGCAGACAGTCCAACGAAAATGTCAAAGTTTGATCCCTCGAATGTTAGCATTAGTGGAACAAGTCTGTTCTGGTAGAGTTCGTACAAGGCGATCTCAACGAACACTCTGAAACCTTGCAAGCCAATAAGCAACCATGCTGGAATCTTAGATGCAAACTCTTTAACACCCGGATATCGCACCAAGAATATAGCCAATAGAACCACCGGAATGAGCAGGAGTACAGGCCCAGGCGGGATTATCGAGGCGATGATTCCTTTGTACCCAAGAGTTCCCGCGTAAAGAAGCCAGGATATAAAGATTGCAATCAACGTTATTCGTACACGACCTTCGAGATAACGGGAAAAGATTCCAATGATGACGATTGCGATTAATCCGGAAAGGAGCAGGAAAAGATTAGAGAGCAATTCTATGCTCATACGCGTGCTTCGTAGATGTCATTTATGCCTTGAAAGCCAAACTTAGCAGCTCCACCCTTTAAACTATGCTCATTGCCCCAAACTTCGGAGTCGGTAGCAAATGTTGGATAAGCGGGCAATGGATACCGTTGTTCTTGCTCGTAGCGATCTAGATCGTAACCAGGTGTGAAGCCGATACGCATGAAATCAACTAAAGCACGAAGCTTATTTTCCATACTCATACGGGCTTTTGGCAAAGCGGCATAACGGCGGGCGATGGTTTCAAAATCCTCCGGCTGTTGGCCTGTGACATCATAAACGTCGTTTGTTGGAGCACCCATTTCAAAAGCCCCACGCTTGTGATCTTCAATGTAGTAGCGGAAGCCGCTCAGTTCAAAAGCACTCACACCTTCGGCTCGCGCAGCCTTTAAAAACATCGACATCGGCATGTCTATGGGAACAACCTTCCGCTTTAGCACTCGGCTCAAGATTTTAGTCATATCCTTCACCGAAAGGAGTGCAGGCCCGGTTGGACGATAAGTTTTACCGGCATGCTTTGCAGGATCGATCAATGCAGAAACAGCGACGCGTGCTATATCCTCATTTGAAGGCGGCGCATTGCGGCTGTTACCGGTCAGGTTAGGTAATATACCAAAATGAGCAGCAAAATTGATTAGGCGCAAATAGTTATCAGCAAAGTATCCTGGATTGACAATGGTGTGGGTTACACCTGGAATCATAGAGAACAGCTGGTCAATGAGCCAGTGTTGCCGTGTTAACAATGAAGGATGCGAGGGGCTTGCGAGCCATTGACTAAGGCCAACAATGGCTTCTAGTCTTGCCTTCTGAGCGGAAACTACAAAGGCGGCCGCGCTTTGGATCATATACGAGTTAAAAGGTGGACAGTAATAAGCACGAGAGGTTCCCTGCATGGCTCTAAAGAGCTGTTCTGGATCGAACAAATCTGCGGCGACCACCTCTACCCCATCTTTTTTCAATCTTTCGCTGCGCGCATCCAGTGTGCGGACAACGGCACGCACTGGCCAACCTAGCTTAACAAGCTCGGAAACAACAGCGCTTCCTGTTTTCCCAGTAGCGCCAGTTACAAGAATAATCGGTTTAGTCATAAGTTAGTTCCACATGAGATAAGTGATCTGACAGAAACATTTACACATTAGGTTCTAGACTGGATAAGCATTTCAGGTCTAATTTTGTGTAATTAGTTTTGCCTCATTGGTTATATGATGCTCATCATACTATAAAAATATTATGAAAGCAAGAAGAAATAACATAAAGCTGAATATCACTGACGAAAGCTGCATCGAGCAACCAGTCTAGCTGTGAAAACTGAACGAGGCTGTTGCAGGTAGCAACGCATTTGCAACGCCCAAATCTTTTTGGAACCACATAACCTTCCAATACTTTTCGGTTAAGGGGCAAAGGGTAAGGGGGAAAGGTTGGAATTCACCTTTCCCCCTTACCCTTTAACCTTTTCCCAGACCAAAAGAGAGATTGTTAGGCTTATCTGAAAAGTATTGCATAACCTTCTTGCCTGATCATCTAGCTATTTTTGGAACACAATTGTATTATATGATGACCATCATTTACTCATAGTGAACCTATGCGCTATAAAGACGAACACAAAATAGAAACCCATCAGAGGATCGTTGAATCCGCGTCGAAAGAATTTCGGACTCATGGATTTGAGAAAGTCGGAATTGCCAAGCTTATGGGCGCGTTAGACCTAACGCATGGTGGATTTTATGCACACTTTGCCGACAAGGAGGAGCTGATTGCGGAGTCGTTTGCGTTGGCACTGGATCAAAGTTTGGATGCCATGCTAGTTGCCCTGGAAGCAGGCGGTTTCCCAGCCCTGCTTGACTTTTATTTGAGCGAGAATCACTTAGATCACCCAGCATTGGGATGTCCCCTTCCTGCACTCTCCGCCGAAGTAGCGCGACGCTCCCCATCAACGCGAAAAGCTTTCACAGAAAAATTGTCTGAGGTCTTCGATGCTATTGCCGAAAATCTGTTTGAGACAACCTATTCGCAGAAACGAGCAAAGGTCAGCTTCATGTTCGCGGCCATGGCTGGAGCGGTGTCACTTGCACGAGCGAGTACAGATCCAAGCCTAAGCAAGACTATCCTTGAATCCACCCGCGAGTACCTGCTGAATCTTGTTAAGGAAGAACTCAGCTAACATCTGCGCTTAATACTGGTGAATTTAAGGCAATCTTACACAAGAATAAAGCAGTTAGAAGGAACAAGTTAGGAGTATAAATTAAAACTTAAGTTGTGGGTTTAAAGCCCACTTCAAAGAAATATTTATTTCGAGAAACGTAGTCCGATGAAATAATTACGTCCTTATGTGTCAACTCACGTTTTTAAACGTGGGTGTTTTTTCCATATTTCTTCTTGCTTCTGACTTCGTAAATTGCGAGAAATCCGGCATAAATATAATTCACTGGGCTTTTGAAAATTTCGTGAGTATTGTGATGGTAAAGCTTTGTTTAAAATTTGAAAAAATAATACATTCATATCTAATTAAATTCACTGTGTTCTTCTCTTTTTATGTTGCTTTCAAAGCTGTAACCAATTTTCTTAGAATTATTGATAAGTTACAAATTTTACCAGCTTATACTGTTTTAATGGTATTTTAATACCTTTATATTAGTATAAACAAATGAAAAGCACGAATTCATGTTTAGTATGAAGCAAATAACACTAGGTCTAAGGTATCTCAAAAGCTTATTTTGTAGTGCAGACTAGCTAAACTAATATGATTCCATCTACATACTATAGTCATAGCCAACGTAAAGGCTTTGATTGTTTTTGGAGGTGTCACTTCATAGATTCGCAAAAATATCGCTGTAAAAATATTTTTGAAATTTGCATAATTTACTGTTCAAACTCAGATAGATATGCATAGTAAGTAAGTCTGCAAAATAGAACCAAACTATGTAAATAAAGATGTAGCAAGGTTAAAACCCTGTTCCATCCTGCCTTCTGTTTTATCTGAACGAAAAATATCTACGTCCCAGAGTGACAGAAGCTGTTCATGAGCGATCGCCCACTATGGATGAAAGAAACCATTATGTTTTCTTAGAAGAGGGTTAATTAATTTAAGTTGACCAAAAAAAATCAATCTATGTGACAAAATGTAAAATCAGCAAATAGCTTATAAATCAGTAATCACTGAGTTTTTAGAAAACTAAACACAAGTAGATAGGTACAATCAAATTAATATATGTTTAGTTTTGTAAAAACTCTGAAAGAAGGAATTAGTCAAGTATGTGCCGAATTTACATTTTGTTATATACTCGTAAATTTTCTCGCCCACTTACTTGCATGAATTTTATCGTGCCGACCTACTTTGATCTGAAATCCTTATCTACTCTAAAATCTCATGTGTCAATATTTTTATAGTTTCTTGACCAACTTCTCTAAATACTGAAAACTCAGTCCTAGAAAAATGTTGAGCTTATTTGCATTAATCCTGGCTGAAAATAACTGTCGTTGTACCCATAGTACCCAAATTGAAGCTTGGAGGATTTAGAATTGTAGGTCGCTACAGTTAGGGATTGAAAAAATAAATATTAGGAGATAGAATGATTAATATTTTCATAATTGATGAATATCAGGAAACCAAAAATATTTTAATCAAATCCTTGGTGGCAGGAGGATTTGATGTTACTAGCATAGAAAATGGTTTTATTAGTATTAAATTAGTACATGACAAATTTCCTACTACTGTAAGTAGTAAATTAAATATCCAAAACTCAATATTTCCATCTATTCCTCGACTGCATAAAGTCTTTGAATTCATTGAATTAAATTATCATCAAAAGATTAGTCTCAAAGAAGTAGCTCAAGCAGTCGGTTATTCCTCAGCTTACTTAACCGACTTAGTGCGGCATATGACTACAAAAACGGTCAATGATTGGATTGTCGAGCGTCGGATAGTGCAAGCAAGCATCTTACTTTTAGAAACTAACGACTCCGTTGAAAAAATTGCTTTAAAAGTAGGATATCAAAACATAAATCATTTCTATTGTCAGTTTCGCTATTACTATAAGAATACTCCTTGTGCTTGGAGGAAAATGCAGCTTTCTAAAGTTTAGAGGGTGTATCCCAGTTTTTATTTAGAACAATGAAGATATCTGCTCTAAATGATTCAGGCGCTTCTGTTCTATACCACTTAATTTATCAGATTACGGTGGACTTTTTTGACGAATGCTCTCCTACACCCCTAAACGGTTACAAAAAATATGATCAATACCTAAAAATAATTAATTATTACTTCTGTAAAATTCTAAAAATAGTTAATTATCAATCTAATTAGAAAATAATAGTATTGGTATTAATAAAGAACGGAAGGGGTAGCAAAAAAGCTAAACCAACATTGAATAAATAAGGTAACAAGGAATGCATTTAATTAATGTCATATCTACTTTAAAGCTTAAGATGGTTTTCGCTTCAGCAGGCTAGTACCGCAAGGCGGAAGTCAAAAGTCAAAAGTCAAAAGTATTATGGAATAAGCTTTTTAGGGCTTTTCAATGGTCTGCTTATTTACGCCGCGTTGTACTAGTTAATATTTTCCGAACAAATTTAAAGCAACTACAGATATGCACAGCACAGCATCTCACCCTAGTGGAATTGCAGTCGTTGGAATGGGTTGTTGGTATCCTGGCGCAAATGATTTACAACAACTTTGGGAAAACATAGTAGCCAAGCGACAACAGTTTCGGCGATCGCCAGATCAGCGCTTACCTCTTGGCGACTATTACGATCCAGATCCAGCAGCGCCAGACAAAACCTACGGTAACCGTATGGCCGTTATCGATGGTTTTGAGTTTGACTGGGTTAAGTGGCGCATTCCTAAAACTGTAGTAGATTCCGCAGACATTGCTCAATGGTTAGCTTTGGAAGTTGCAATCAAAGCCGCAGAGAATGCCGGATACAAACGTACAACCATTCCGACTGAGCGGACTGGTGTGTTGCTTGGCAACACCCTGACAGGAGAATTTTCTCGCTCTACTAATATGCGAATGCGCTGGCCCTATGTCCGGCGGGCCTTAATTGCCACAGCGCAAGCACAAAAACTTCCCACACAAGTTATAAACTCCCTAGTAGAGACAATGGAGGTTTATTACAAGTCTGTATTCTCGCCAATTACAGAAGACACACTTGCAGGTAATCTTTCCAATACGATCGCAGGCAGAGTTTGCAACTTTTTTAACTTTCACGGTGGCGGTTACACAGTTGATGGAGCTTGTTCTTCTTCCTTAATTGCTGTGGCTAATGCTGCTACTGCTTTAACGAATGGCGACTTAGACCTCGCTTTTGCTGGTGGTGTAGATATTAGTCTAGACACCTTTGAACTGATTGGGTTTGCCAAGACTGGTGCTTTGACTAGTACAGATATGAAAGTTTATGACCGCCGAGCCAGTGGCTTCATCCCTGGTGAAGGATGCGGTTTTGTAGTTCTCAAGCGCTTAGAAGAAGCGCGTGCGGATGGCAACTATATCTATGCAGTATTAAATGGCTGGGGCATATCATCTGATGGCAAAGGTGGCATTACAGCACCTAACCGTGAAGGACAAGCTGGGGCTTTGCGCCGTGCTTACGAAAGAGCTGGTTACAGTCCACATACCCTCGATTTTATTGAAGGACACGGAACTGGGACAGTAGTAGGCGATCGCACAGAATTAGAAGGGATTGCCTTAGCCATGAATGCTTATGGCGAACCAAATCCCCGCTCCTGCGGGATCACTTCCTTTAAATCCTTAGTTGGTCACACCAAAGCCGCAGCCGGCATCGGCGCTTTCATTAAATCAGTTATGGCTGTCAACCGTCGAGTTGTACCACCAGTAGCTGATTGTCAAGAACCTAATGCCGTATTTGAGGGTTCTGCCCGTTCTCTTTATCCCATTTTGCAAGGAGAAGTCCGTCCTCAAACAAATATTCTCCGGGCTGGTGTGTCTGCTATGGGATTTGGGGGTATTAATTGCCATGTGACCCTTGAATCTGGCGATGCTCCAGCCGAGAGATTGCAACCATCTATTGAAGAACGGTCTTTACTAGTTTCTCACCAGGATACAGAGATTTTTGTACTGGGTGCTGAATCTATTCCGGCTTTAATCGATCAAACCAAGACTTTGAGCAGTCAAGTAGAAGGTTTGAGTATTGCTGAATTGGTTGACCTGGCTGCATACCTGACCCGCAACCTCAAACCCCAACTACCTATTCGGGCAGCTGTCATCGCTGGTAAGCCTGAAGAGCTAGTTAAACATCTCAGTCTCCTAGAAAAATTATTGCGTGAAACGCCCCCTGCTCAAGGAGAATTTGCTGTTAGCCCGCAAAAAGAAGTGTGGGTGGGGAATAAAGTCCGGCAAAATCGAGTTGGTTTTCTGTTCCCCGGACAGGGTTCGCAGAAATTGAATATGGCTCGTTTGCTTGTAGAGCGCTATTCCTGGGCTAGAGAACTCGTAGAGCAAGCAGATAGCTGGTTGCGTGCAGCTGGCTTTTCGGGTGTGCAAGACTCTATATTTTTGCCCTTAGACCGTGCCGTCAATCAAGAACAAGTTGAAGAGTGGTCAACAGCACTAGCGCAAACACAAATTGCCCAACCAGCAATTTCTCTGACCTCGTTGCTTTGGCTACGCTATCTCAAACATCTGGGAATCGAACCTGTTGCTGTGGGTGGTCATAGCTTGGGAGAACTAATTGCTTTTTACGGAGCCGGAGCCTTTGACGAAAAATCCCTTCTTTCTATAGCTGCAATTCGCGGACAGGCAATGTCTGCAACTGTGGAAGGTGAAACTGAAGGTGCAATGGCAAGTCTCGCTTGCTCTCAAGAGGTAGCAGAGAATATTCTTCAGCAAGTCAGTGGCTACGTCGTCCTGGCTAATATCAACACTCCGCAGCAGATGGTGATCTCCGGTGAATTGGCCAGTGTTGAGCAAGCGATCGCCCTAGCTCAAGCAGCAGAAATTCGCACCCGTCGGCTGTCAGTTTCTAATGCTTTCCATTCTCAATTAGTTGCAACCGCAGCTGAACATCTGAGACAGCAAGAACTCATCCCGGATCGATTAGAAAAAATTAACGTACCTCTATTTTCCAGTGTAGACGGTCAGCAAATCGAGCCAGGGCTACCGTTGCGTGACCACTTTGCCAATCAGATCCTGGCACAGGTGGATTTTATTTCGCTGGTGAAGACACTCTCACAAAACTGCGATTTACTCGTGGAAGTCGGGCCAGGGAAAGTCCTTTCTGGTCTAGTAAGTGATATTACTGGTTCCAATGGCATATCTTGCCTACCTGTTGAGTCAAAGCCTGGAGTGCAGCGAGATTTAAATGTCATGCTCGCTGCCATATTTGTCCGTGGTAGTGAAATTAAATGGGAAGCTCTTTACGAAAATCGTCTGATTCGTCCTTTTGTACCAGCATCAGAACGAGTGTTCATTGAAAATCCCCTAGAGCGAACATTCCAAATATCTACAGAGCAAATACCTCCTGCTTCGGCAGTGTCTTATGCTGCCCTGCATCCAATGCCTAATGAACAAAACCAAGTTCCTTGGGAAATGTTATCAAATTACATTTCTCAACGGGGAAGGTTTTTGACAGAGGTCATCCGAGCAGACTTGCAAAGTTTGCCCCATTCTCCCAACGGCACCAACGGTAACGGCTCTGCTACTTCCAATGGCTCCAATGGTTCCTCAAAGAATGGTTTTTCTACTCCCGGTAATGGCTCCAATGGCTCCTCAAAGAATGGTTTTTCTACCCCCAGCAATGGCACTTCTAACTTAGTAAACGGTTCCTCAAAGTCAATTTCTCACATCTCTCAACCAGAAATACCTCAGATTGCTCCCACACCTAGTCTTTCTACTAATGGCAAGAGAAACGTTAGTGTTGAAAGCTTTCTTGTGGACTTTATTGTTAAACAAACAGGTTTTCCTCAAGAGAGCGTCACACCAGAAATTAGACTGCTAGATGACCTCAACCTCGATTCGATTAAAGCCGGGGAAGTGATTGCTGCTGCCACACAAGAATTTGGTGTTGCAGGCAAGATTGACCCAGCATCTATGGCCAATGCCACAATCCAAGAGATTGCTGAGGCGATTGGGCTTGTGATGCCGGAAATACCTCAGATTGCTCCCACACCTAGTCTTTCTACTAATGGCAAGGGAAACGTTAGTGTTGAAAGCTTTCTTGTGAACTTTATTGTCAAACAAACAGGTTTTCCTCAAGAGAGCATCACACCAGAAATTAGACTACTAGATGACCTCAACCTCGATTCGATTAAAGCCGGGGAAGTGATTGCTGCTGCCACACAAGAATTTGGTGTTGCAGGCAAAATTGATCCAGCATCTATGGCCAATGCCACAATCCAAGAGATTGCTGAGGCGATTCAGGTTGTCATACCCCAAAGCAGTAATGGAGTTAAAGCCAATAGCAACGGCTCTCATCCAGAGGCTCGCAGCCAGACTCAACTATCAGTACAGATACCAGAGAGCGATCGCAAACCACGGGTGCGTGACTACATAGTTCAAACTGTTGCAGAGGCATCTACACCAGTTGCTTTTGGCAAGCATCCAGAGGAGAACTGGCAAACTGCCAACACCATCATTCTGTGTGAAACCAATGAAGCTCCAATAGCGGAAGCATTGTCTAAGAAACTGCGTAACCAAGGTGCTAAAGCTCAAACCTTATCTTTTACCGCAGCCCAAGCTCAGGGAGTCATTAATAGCAAAGATTTCACTCACTTTCTCGTTGTACTTCCCCAGCAACCGAGTTATGAGTCATCGCTAGATGCCCATTTACTCAGTATGATTAAGCGAGTACACAGCATTGCGACTCCACCCCCAGCCTCGCAAACAGCCCGCACCCATACAACAGTAGCGTACATTCAATTTGGTGGCGGGCATTTCGGTACACAGCCACCGCTTCCAGAGATCGATCAATGCTGTGCAATTGGTTTTGCATCTAGTTTGCATCTAGAACGCCCCGATCTCAAGGTAAGAGTCATTGATTTTTCTGCCAAGCTCAGTTTGACCAAGATCGCCAAATGCGTGATACAAGAACTTGCTACTCCTCATTTGTATCTAGCTGCGGGCTACGATGACAATCTGACTCGTTATGTTCCTCGGCCGCAAGTACAAGAACCAGTCGAGTATGAAGACCGAGGAATTACCTGGTCTTCTAAAGATGTCATCCTTGTCACTGGTGGAGCCAAGGGTATCACTGCGGAGTGTGCCTTAGCTTTGGCGAAGAAGACAGGGGTACGCATGGCCCTTGTTGGTCGTTCACCACTTCCAGACAAACATACTGTTGGTTCTGGAAATGCAGAAGTGATGCGGACTCTCGAACGCTTCAGTGCTGAAGGATTAACCTGTCTTTGCTACAGTTGTGATGTTTCCGACCCCGAATCTTTAAGGGCTGTCCTCCGGCAAATTCGTCAAGACTTGGGCGAAATTACTGGAGTCATTCATGGGGCTGCCCTAAATTGGCCGAGACTGATTGAACAAGTGTCTGTAGAAGCAGCATTTGATGAAACCAAGCCCAAGCTGAAAGGTATTCTCAATTTGTATCAGGAATTTGCCAATACACCACTGAAGTTGTTTGCTGGTTTCTCGTCAGTCATCGGTATTACCGGAATGCAGCGTAATGCTTGGTACGGTTTTTCTAATGAAGCTTTAGACCTGATTTTGCGCCGCTTCAAAGCTCAACATCCACAAACTGCTGTTGTTTCGATGGCATTTAGTGTTTGGGAAGAAGTCGGTATGGGAGCGCGGATGGGAAGCGTTCGCAGTCTGAATAAAATGGGAATCAAAGCGATTCCCAAAGATGCAGGTGTAGCCCGGTTCTTGCATCTGATTGAGAACGAGCCAGCCGATCTGCGAGTGGTAGTTGCTGCTCCGATGCAAGCTCTTTCTGCCTTTGAGACAGGTGGTTTTGATACTTGGTTCGCTGAACGGTGTTTACCGCCTCAAGAGTCAAAATTCTTAGAACGGGTGCTGTTGTGCGAACCTGGTGTGGAGATGGTTGCACGGGCACACCTGAGTCTAGAACGAGATTCTTATCTTCTAGATCACCTATATAAAGGTTCTTACCTGTTTCCCACAGTTTTCGGCTTAGAGGCTATGGCTCAAGCAGTTGCTTATGTGATGAGTAAGAATGCTTTGCCAACTCTTGACATTGCAGATATTCGCCTAGAGCGTCCAATTGTTGTCGATCCAGAAAAAGGGCTGGACATCGAAATTCATGCCGAGGTACTGGAGCGAGAGTCTAAAAATGATCCCCAGCAGGTATGCGTAACTATCAAAACAGAAAAAACTGGGTTCAATATTAACCATTTTTCTGCTATCTTTGTTCTCAGTAGCGCAAAAACTCCTGCTATCGAGTCGGTTGAACTTCCATCTACACCACTGGATATTCGACCTCAAGAGGATCTTTACAATTGGCTGCTGTTCCAAGGGCCGCGTTTCCAACGCTTACAACAAATTTACACGCTCAATTCTGACAAATGTGTATTTCGCACTCAGAGAAACTTTACTTCCTCTTCTAAGCAAGCAGGTAACTTAGACAGGTCAGAAGGGCCTTTCTTGCTCGGAGATCCTTACTACAGAGACTCGTTGCTCCAAGCTGGACAACTGTTGATCCCACAGGACAATTGCCTTCCTGTACTGATTGAGCGGATCGAAATCTACCAGCCAGACGATCAACAGAGTAATTCGTGTATTGGAATCACCGTACCTCAAGGTCAATCAGGTAAACAATTCCGCAATAATGTGCTTGTCGTAACTGAAGATGGGCAAGTTGTCGAAAGGCTGAGTGGATACGAGGCGCGGCTACTAGAACACCGTGCAGATTATCCGACAGTTGCAGAACTAGCCGATCCCCACCGCAGAGATGAAGTGCTGCTACACAAAAAAATTAGCGATCGCGCAGGTTTCTTTAAAGTTAGCACCCCAGAAGTTTCTTTAGCTTATCTGCCTGAAATGGGCATTTTATCACCCGTTGAACGTCATCTCCAAGAGTTGCCTTTGTTCTATCAGGCTCTCGGTAAACTACTTAACGGTAATGCTAACCTTGTTCCCCAGGTTGAAATTAACTGGACTGCATCTGGAAAACCGGTGGTTGATGGAGTAACTCAGAAGGGAGTGGAAGTTTCTCTTTCTCACGATCAACGTGTTTGTCTCTGTGTGGCGGGATGGGGATCTCAAGGTTGCGATATTGAACCTGTAAGCCATCGTACCCAGCAAGAGTGGAATGCATTGCTAAGTGATGCACGACAGCCATTAATGCAACAGTTGCTGCTGCGATCGGATGACTCAGGGGATTTCGCTGGTATACGGATTTGGACGGCTGTAGAAGCTCTGCGGAAAGCGACTGAGGCCAAGGACATCAGCTTCAGAATCGCTCATATCGAAGGAGACAGCGTACTGTTCCGTGATATGTCCACTGGTAGTCAACTCAAAGTCCTGACTTTCCCAGTACAGTTGACGCGAGGTTCACAAAGAATGGTTGCATTAGTTGTAAAAGATGCTCAACCTGAACAAGTAGCCATGATTCATACTTTTCACCCAGTCCCTAGTCCCCAGTCCCTTGCCATAACTTAAAGTTCATCAATTTTCACCAACAGTTATTTGACTAACCGCAACTTTTAACTACGAAAAAGCCAATGTTGACGAACAATATTCAATCTCAAACTTACGATGTTGTGATTATGGGTGCTGGAATGGCTGGAATCTGCCAAGCCCGACACCTACTGCTGAATATTCCCGACATTAAGATTGCTTTAGTCGATCCTCGTTCTGAAGAACGGGCTGACAAGGATATGAAGGTTGGTGAATCAACCGTCGAAATCTCCACTCTGATGATTTGTAAGGAGTTGGGACTTTATGATTATATGATTGAAAATCATCCACCCAAGTTTGGCTTGAATTTTCATTGGCCCAAAGACCCTGCTCAAACCGAAAACACAGATGACTATTATCATCTCTGGGCTACTCGCCAGCCGCCTCTAGCTTCTATTCTGATTCATCGCGCCAAATTTGAGCGGGATGTCCTGAAAATGAATCAGGAAATGGGGGTTGAATTTTACAACGGTCGAGTTGTAGATGTTGACTTTACCTCTGGCGATGAGCTAAATACTGTACAAGTCAAACTGGGCGATCGCCAGTTGGAACTAAAGACCAAACATGTCATTGATGCAGCTGGTCGCAAGTTCATCATCGGTCGCAAGACAGATAATTTGATTTTTGGTTCAGAAAACCTTTATGGAGTAAATAATGGTTCAGCATGGATGCGAGTCAGAAATGTCGATCGCACCATTTTCCATAGTGGTTATGACCCTGCAAATGCGACATGCAGCCATTATTATGCAACAAATCACTGGATGGGTCAGGGACATTGGGTCTGGATGATCCCGACGGATACCCAAAGCATGGAATTGTCTATTGGGCTAGTTCATCACCATGAGGTCATACCTGCTCAAAGCGTTAATACCAAAGAAAAGTTCTTTGCTTTTCTAGAGGCTAATCACAATGTTGTCTATCAATTACTCAAGAGCGGGGAGGAAGTTGATTTCCATTACCTACCAAGGCTAGCGCATAAGAGTAAGCAGATGTACTCCAGAGATAACTGGTATGTCATTGGTGATGCAGCAGCTATGTTTGATCCCTTTTACTCGATGGGGATGACAATGATGTCTTTTCAAATCGAGAACGTTACAGAAATCATCCGGGCAAAATTTGCAGGTGAGGCTGATGTCGAGAAGAAGCGGGTTGTTTACAACAACTTTGCGCTTAACATGATTGCTCGCAATAATCACCTCGTCAGCCACCATGAAAAACAACTCGGTAACGCTAGCATCATGAGTTGGCGCATATTCTTAGAGAATATGTGGTGGTTCGGGATACTGATTCCGATGTATATAGGCAAGTGGCATTTAGATTTGCCCTTCCTCCAAAAGTTTGGCAAACAAGGACGTGGTGCAGTCGTAGCCGAAACTTTGGAAGAAGCCTATAAGCTCTTTGACCAGCTAGTAGAGAAAAAGCAGAATTTGGGATTTATGTATACTCATCGTCTGGATGAATTGCCCTTTGGGTATTCCATCACTAAGGATGTTAGCAAGTACATAGGTCTGAGTAAATACGAGCCTAAACACTGCAACATCTATGCAGAGATGAGAAACACCTATTTCTTTGTTGCTTTATGGTATGTGAAGTTTTTGTGGAAGGGATTTGGTTTATCAGGTTTGTTAGCACCAAAGAATGTTAAACGAGTTTTAACTTTGCTGAAAGTATCTGTTCAGTCCTATGTAGATGAGTTGGTTTATGATTATCAAACAAGAAAAATTCCCACCAACACCGCAGTTGCGAAGCAAAGAGAAGAGTTCAAAACCTATGAAGCCCAAATTGAACTCCAGCCTTGGGAAAACCTGACAACTGTAGATGTCAATGATAATGGCAAGCAGGTGTTGATAGTTCCAGAATTAGCTGAAGTTGGTAGCTAATTTCTAATAGTCCGCCAAGTCAACAATGCTTGGTTTGTAGTGAGCTTTGAAGCACTCAAATTAAGGACTAAATTCCTTACTACAAACTTATTTACCCATCAAACAAAGTTACTGTGGTGGACTGCTAGCTTGCGATTTAACAATGTAAATAGCGTTAGGGATCGGGGATTCAGTTCCAAATACTCTACCTAGCTGAATCACCGTCCTTTTTCAACACAATTCCTTACCCAAATGAACCTTTTACTCAGAGTAAAATGTAATTAAAATATCAACCATCCCCGCAGTACTCGGATAAAAGTATCGGAGAAAAATTTTTAATTATTACCGCCAAGGTTCCATAAGATTAAATCAGGAGAACAAGGTTTTATGCTTGTACAAGAATCAGTAAGAATTAGCACTATTTTAGAAACACAAAAGCAGTTTTTTCGGACTAACAAAACTAAAAATATTGAGTTTCGGATTAAACAACTACAAAACTTAAAGCAAGCAATAAATGAGAATCAATCGAATATTTTTAAAGCTTTAAAGGCTGATTTAAATAAATCTGGTTTTGATGCTTACTTTGAATTTATTGGAATTATCAAGGAAATCGATTATGCTCTCAAGCATATTAAAAATTGGGTAAAACCGCAAAAAGTTGCTACTCCCTGGCATCAGTTTCCCGCTTCAACTCATATATATTCTGAACCTTTTGGTGTTACTTTAATTATCGGCCCTTGGAATTATCCATTTAACCTATTAATGACTCCTTTAATAGGAGCGATCGCATCTGGTAATTGTGCTGTTTTGAAGCCTTCTGAGATATCTGCTCAATCCTCCATTGTAATTGCTGAAATTATCAGTAAAACATTTGAATCTGGTTTTATTAAGGTTATTGAAGGTGGTGTAGAAGTCACTCAAGAACTTTTGACAGAGAAATTCGACCACATATTTTTTACTGGCGGTACAGAAGTTGGTAAAATTGTCATGTCGGCTGCTGCCAAACATCTAACTCCAGTTACTCTAGAACTAGGTGGCAAAAGCCCTTGTATTGTTGATGAAACTACTCATCTAGAATATACTGCTAAACGGATTGTCTGGGGAAAATTCATCAATGCTGGACAAACTTGCACTGCTCCTGATTATCTGCTTGTGCATAAAAATATTAAAGCAAGTTTGTTAAATAAGATTAAGAAATATATCAAAGAATTCTATGGTGATGTGCCATCAGACAGTCGAAATTATTCCAGAATAATTAACCAAAAACATTTTTTCAGGCTTGCTAATTTCCTAAAATATGGGACAATTATATTAGGAGGAGATACTCATCTCGAAGACCTCTACATTGCTCCCACTCTTATCGATCAGGTTTCTTGGGAAGACAAAATCATGCAGGAAGAAATTTTTGGGCCGATTCTTCCTGTGATTGAGTATACAGATATAGACGAAGCGATCGCCATTATTAACGAAAAACCTAAACCCTTAGCTCTTTACTTCTTTTCTAATAATAAACAACATCAAACTAAGGTATTGCAATCAACGGCATCAGGTGGCGTTTGTATTAATGATACAGTCATGCATTTAACTATTCCTTCCTTACCTTTTGGAGGAGTTGGTGAGAGTGGTATGGGTCGTTATCATGGTAAAGCTGGGTTTGAAAACTTTTCTTATCAAAGAAGTGTATTAAATAAATCTTTTCTCTGGGATTTGAAATGGAGATATTATCCTACTCCCAAAGGTGTGAAAAAAAGCTAGTTACAGAATAAAATCAATGGCAATCTTACACTTTTATTTTGCTAAATTACAAGTTTAAAACTAAATAATTCTCAAAATTTTACGATTGATTTAAGTTTGCAAAGAGAATAAAAATGGTCACAACAACAGTCAGTCCTTACCTACAAGAAAACTTTGCTCCAGTACAAAAAGAGATCGCCACTCATGAACTCGTAGTAATCGGTGAATTACCTGCTGATTTATCTGGAATGTTTGTCCGCAATGGCCCAAATCCCAAATTTGCTCCCATTGGCAATCATCAATGGTTTGATGGCGATGGAATGTTACATGGAGTGCAAATCGACAACGGCAAAGCCTCCTATCGCAATCGCTACGTGCAAACTAGAGCTTTGAAGATGGAAGTAAAAGCAGGGCGATCGCTTTGGAAAGGCCCAACTGAACCACCTAACTTCGATCTTCCTGATAATAATCTGTTTGGGCCTTTCAAAAATACCGCCAATACTGCTTTAGTCTGGCATGGCGGAAGACTTTTAGCTCTTTGGGAAGGAGCAGAACCATACGAAATTGCAGTACCTAACTTAGAGACAGTTGGGCCATACAACTATCAAGGTAAATTAGCATCTCGGTTTACAGCACATCCCAAAATTGATCCCGAAACTGGCGAAATGATGTTCTACGGTTACGCCGTCACTTCAGAACCATATTTGCAATATAGCGTTGTGTCACCCCAAGGAGAGCTAACAAAAACTGTTACCATTGACATCCCTGCACCAGTGATGATGCACGACTTTGCTATCACTGAAAACTATACTATTTTCATGTATCTGCCCCTAACTTTTAGCATGGAAAGAATCATGCGAGGGGAATCAGCTTACTTATTTGAGTCTGATGTTGCTAGCCGCTTTGGCATTCTGACTCGTCATGGAGATAACAGCGATATTCGTTGGTTTGAGGCTCTTTCTTGCTATATTTTTCATACTGTCAATGCCTATGAAGTGGGAGAAGAAATCGTCCTAATCGCCTCTCGAATGAGTGGGACAACATGCCTTGACATCCCTACTAAATTCAAGGATAGTAATGATGATCGACCAAGGCTATACCGCTTACGTTTTAATCTCCGCACAGGTGCAGTCAGAGAAGAAGCATTAGATGATGTAGCATCAGATTTTCCCAGTTTAAATCCGCAAAGATTGGGACGGCAATGCAGATACGCTTATACAGCAAAAATGGCAACTGGGCAAAGACCAGCATTTAGCTTTGATGGATTGCTGAAATACGACTTTATAAATAACTCCTCCCAAGTGTACGAGTTGGGAGGGGGTCGTTATGGTGGCGAAGCAGTTTTTGTCACTCGCCCTAATAGTAATGCTGAGGATGATGGCTGGTTAATCACCTTTGTTTATGACAGTACAATCCAAGCCTCGGAATTGTTAGTGTTAAACGCCCAGGATCTAACTGCTGAACCTATAGCTAGAGTACTGATCCCGCAGCGAGTTCCTTATGGTTTTCACGGTATTTGGATTCCAGAAGCATCTTTGAGCTAAACACAAGTATTTAGTAAAGCGATCGCACTCAGATACTTTCACAAAAGAAAGTCATGAAGGAAGAATATGGTGAACAAAGTATATGACGTTATTGTTGTAGGTGCTGGGCCAGCCGGAATAACTGCGGCGAATTTGCTAGCTAGGAAGGGATGGGAAACTCTGATCGTTGACCGAGGGCTTCAACAAAAGCTGCAACTCCCAGAAACTTTTTATGGTATTAGTCGTGACCTGTTGACACGGCTTGATATTGAGAAAGAAATCGGGATTGCGATCGCTGCACCCAAGCCGATCCGCCTCGTTTCAGCCATTGATAATTTTATCTACCATATTGGCATTGAACCGAACGAAGGCGCTAGTAGCCATTATGGCATGAGCCTAAATCGGGAAATTCTAGAAAAAGTTTTGATAGAACGTGCTGTGGGACAGGGTGCTACTTACCTACCAACTGCGATCGTCAAAGACTTTATCTTTGCAGATAACCAAGTTACAGGTATCAAGTGTCGCACCCCTAATGAAGATATTGAATATAGTGCCAGAGTAGTGATCGACACTAGAGGCCAGGAAACACCGCTAATACATCGCTTAGGATCAAACAGCAAAGAGAAAAACCACGATAACCATATCGCAGTTTTTTCCCAATTTACTGGATCTAGTTTCACTGAAGTTATTCCTGATAACGGTATTTTAGCCGTCACTTTAGATCGGGGTTATGTTCTAGCTATGCCCATTGCTGACAAGCGAGTTAGTATTATGGCTGTTCTAGAAGGAGAAAAAGACAGCCACAATCATAATAATTGGGACAAAATATTTCAGGAAGCTGTCAGCAATTGGAAACCTCTAGCCCAGGCTATTCAAACAGCCGAAAAAGTCACTCCCACATCGCCAGTCATAAATCATAACTGGGAATATGAAAGATTTTCTGGCAATGGATTTTTAGTAGTGGGAGATGCAGTGGCATTTCTCGATCCCTTCTCTTGCAATGGTATGGCAATTGGGATGAATGGCGGAGAAATTGCTGCTGATTTTGTTACTAAAAATCTGGCGCAGGGTAATGGATGTTGGGAAGCAGAAAATTTGTCTATTTACGATCAACGAATTCGCGCTCTTATTAACAAGTGGAAGCGAGTTTGGGGGATTGAAAACCTCAGCTTATCAAGTATGGGCTTATTGAAGCAGTCTCTTAAGCTGCTGAGTCAACTCCAATTTCTCAAACTAGGAGCGTTAAACGAAAACTGGAAGCAGAATAGCCCTGCTTTTGCTAGCAGAACTTGAGTTTTGGTTTGCTAATTTCTTCTTCACCAAAATCGATCGGCGTCAATAATTCAAGTCATCAAATTAGGAAAATGAAAGTGACCCAAGATATTATATCCGAAACAAGAAAACTACGTGGAGTTCCCCCTTTACCGTCCGAGGTAGCGCAACGTCTTAGCAAAATACATAGCACTTACAGTCAGGGCTACCAAGTAGCAACTACTACTGACGAACTAGAGGCAATTCTTCCTAAACTAAACACACTTTCAGCAGATTTGATCGGATTTGCCTTAGAGGGGGTAGGCACTGGTTTAGCGCAACTCGATGTCCTTGCACCTACCGAACAGAACCGAGTAGAAGCTTTTGTCAAAGGTTCTGGGGCCGCTTATGAGAACTTTGTGTATGTAGGTTTAGGTTTGATGCTGGGCAGAAAAAAGCTGCCTATCGAACCTTATTTAAAATCACTTAGCCTCACCCAGAGTTGGCTAGTACTCGACGGCTATGGCTTTCAGCATGGTTTTACCCACTGGCAAAATTATCTCCAAGGTCAACCCATACCTGAAGTACTTTCTGGCTATGCTTGCGAAGTTTTCGATCAAGGAATGGGACGGAGTATTTGGTTTATTGACGGTACTGATGTTACTCTTATTCCGCAAACGATCGCTACTTTTCCAATAGAAAGACAGAGCAACCTTTGGGGAGGAGTTGGTTACGCTTGTGCTTATGCTGGCGGTGTCGAACGGCCAACTTTGGAAGCTTTAAAAATAGCTGCGGGATCTTATCATCCGATTTTGGCTCAAGCAGCCGCAATAGCTGCCAAGTCTCGTCAACTAATTGGCAACCCAGCCGTTTATACAGAATTAGCTTGTGAAGTTATGTGCGGGATGGGAGCTGAAGCAGCAGCAAAGACTGTAGACAAAATGTTAGACAGTCTGTTCACCGCAATGGATACACCAGACCAAGAAAGCTGGCAATCTTACCGCATACATCTCTTACGTCAGAGCAGAATTGCCTTACTAGCTTAACCCTCCTTTGGTTTTGAGCTTATTCCTCAGCCCTTAGAAAATCTGGTTTCTTTTCCCGTGATTGACTGACTTGAAAATAAGCAAAAGCTAAAAGATTTAAACAGAAGAATCAAAATGGTACATACAGAACAGACAGTAGAGAAGACACAACAGGATCAAATGGACTCTTGGCTAGCTTCACTAATGGAGGCAAGAGAGAAACGAGGTATTGATGCGCTTGACCCGGCAAAGAAGAAGCGATTTGTCAGAGTCAGGCGAACTATAATGGGCATAAATGAGCTAATCGCTGCTGGTGAGGAACCAAAGGCAAATTTAGCCAAATTGCAGACAACAGAGCCAGAATTACTCGGATTTGCCCTAGAGGGCGTTGGCATGGCACTTGCTAAACAGGATCTATGCACACCTGGAGAATTCAATCGAGTAGAGGCTTTTGCCGCAGACACCAGTGTAGCTTACCAAACTATGGTGTTTTTGGGAGTAGGTGTGTTGTTGGCGACGGATCGCTTACCCCTAGAGCCATTCATCACATCCTATTTAGAGCCATTTAATCCTTTACGGGTGTGGGCGATCGCTGATGGCTATGGCTTTCAATCTGGTATGCTTCACTGGCAAGACTTTCTCTATGGTCAACCAAGACCCGAACATTTCTCTGGCTACATTGGTCGTATTTTTGACCAAGGATTAGGCCGGAGTATTTGGTTGATAGACGCTGGTGATGTCACCCATATTCCAACAACAATTGCTAATTTTTCTCCCAATAGACAGCCAGATATGTGGTGTGGTATTGGCTATGCGTGCAGTTCTATTGGTGGTGTGGAAAGTGAAACTCTAGAAGCTTTAGGAGCCGCCGCCGGAGCTTATCTACCAGCCTTAGCGCAAGGAGCAGCTTGTGCTGCAAAGTTCCGCAGAATACTAGGTACACCAGCAGCCCACGTAGAATTGGCTAATGCAATTCTATCGAAATTAGTTACTAATGCGGTAGAGAGTACAGACTTACCTTGGAAAAGACTATCGAATATTGGAGCAACACCAGTCGAGTCTCTATGGTGCAACTATCGCTCGTATCTCATCTGTAATTAGATTTTTGATTTAATAATTACTCAACTTTTAAGCTACTAAGAGGACAGCAATGAAAACTATTGACCGCACACTTGAATACGATGTCGTGATTATGGGAGCAGGATATGCAGGCGTCTGCCAAGCTCGTCATTTATTGCTCAAAGTCCCTAATATCCGGATTGCTATCATTGATCCCCGTTCTGAAGATCCATCTGAAGTCAAGCACAGGCCAGGTGAATCAACCTTAGAAGCGGCGTCTATGTTTCTCTTTAGTGAGTTAGGTCTCCATGATTATCTACTAGAACAGCATACCCATAAAGCAGGTCTTAACTGGCATTGGCCAAAAGATGTAGACAAAACAGAATCATTGGATGACTATTACAACATCTGGGTTAACCGACAACTAACAATTCCATCTTTTCATTTGAATCGCTTGAAGTTTGATCTAGATTTGCTAGAAATGAACAAGCAGATGGGAGCGCATTTTTATAATGGTCGTGTTGTCGATCTAGACTTAACTCCAGGAGATGAACTCAATAGTGTTAAGGTTAAACTCCACGATGATTATATACAGTTAAAAGCAAAACACTTAATTGATGCAGCAGGTCGCAAGTTTATCATTGGACGCAAAACTGATAACCTCTTATTGAATCCGAAAGAGCTACCTGTTAATATTAAACCAAGTTCGGGATGGGTGTTAGTCAAGAATGTAGACCGCAGTATTTTTGACAACAGTGTGTATTCCACAGAGACCTTGGAAAGTCGTTATTATGCTACCAATCATTGGATGGGCAAAGGTCACTGGTTATGGATGATTCCCGTTGACACCCAAACAAAAGAGTTATCAGTTGGACTGATTCATCATCCAGATGTTATTCCATCTGAATTGGTCAATACGAAAGACAAGTTTTATGCATTTATAGAGGCCAACCATAATTTACTTTACCAACTCCTCAAGAGTGGTGAGCATATTGAGTTTAACTACTGGCCTAAGATCGCTCATACAAGCAAAAAGATGTTTTCTGCTGACAATTGGTATGTCATAGGGGATGCAGCCAGTAACTTTGACGCGCTCTATAGTACTGGAACAACCATGTCTTGCATAGCAATTGAGTCTGTAACTGAGATTATTCGTGCCAAGCTGGGAAATGAAAAAGATGCTGAAAAGAAACGTGAAGCTTACCATGACTTTAATCTTGCCGTTGCTCGCTTTATGAACCTTGCTGTCAGCAATCAAGAAAGCCAGATTGGTAACGCTAGCATCATGAGTTGGCGTCTTTATGGCAACTATATGGTATGGTTTAATACATTTGTACCATTGTACGTTGGTAAGTGGCACTTAGACTTACGTTTTTCCAGGTTGGCTCTGATATTTTTCAAAATTAATAGTAGCTTTTGGGCGCATACGTTCAAACAACTTACCTGTTTGGCTGAACGCGGGACAAACATCGGATTTATGGATCAGCTGCGAGCTGACCAGTTGATCTGGGGTTATCATCCAGATAAATTCTTTGATAACTTTCTGGAAAATGCGAAATTAGAGCCTGGAAAACTTAATGTTTTTGCAGGACTCAGAGCCTACTGTTTCTATATAGTAATTTGGTTTATTATGTTGCAATGGAAAGGATTTGGTCTAATAGGCTTGCTCAAACCCAGCAACATTTCCCAAATTGTACGTCTGCTGTTGACAGGGGTAGTAATGTTGATTGCAGAATTAATGCACAAACTTCGGTTGCTTGGTAAGCCTAGTAATAGTTCAGTTGATCGGACACGCAACGAATTCAAGAGCTATCGGTATCAATCAAGGCTACACAATTGGGTTGGTACAAGCGAGATTTCAACCGCTCGGCATAATTAATCCTAACTCGTTAGTAAGGTGGGCAATACCCAATGCCCTTTTCAGTTGTTCAAATACTGGTAGCGTTGCAAGAATTCTCTCAGGTACTGCCTGCACGGTTGTAATACACTTTTTGCAACACTACCAAAATAGTAATCTCTGCAAAAGCTGAGTAAACATTCTTAAACAGAAATTATGTTAGTTGATTTTAATCGTCTGAGCAAAACAGTGTCTATTGCAGCACTAACCGTTGGTGTGACATTGACCGTTGGTGTTGCATTTGCTGCACATACTAATCCTGCAATCGTTGGTGCGGGTTCAGGTTTAGTTTCCAGCATTTTTGATGACAACAATCCCATAAGTAATCCAGGTTTTGGTTACGATAGTGAACTTTGGAAGTATACCAACCGTTTGCACACCCCTTACAGATATATAATTACTGGAAGTGGTTTTGGTCGTGGAGCGTTCCTTAATGGAAATATCGCCTTAGGTCAACGTGTTGATTTTGCAGTTACCGACGGCATAGGTACAACCTTTGGTGCTAATACAACTGTCCGCAACAATACCATTATCAACACAGCTACCAACCAGCCAGTTATCGACCCAATCACTGGTTTACACTATGTTGTTGTCAATGGAGTCAACCTTAACATTGTATTAGCTACCAATGTCAAATTTGCCAACGGTACTTATTACGAACCTAGCATGAGTACAGAAGTAGCTTGCCGGATGTTGAGAGGAAACCCAGCCTTAGGCGATCCTGTCAACTGGAAACAAGTCAAAAATGCCAAGGGTCATTTTGGTCCAGACGTACCTATCATACGCGTTATTCCGGGTGATGTTAGCGGAGAGGCTGCTACCCTTTCTAATGGTAATGAACCCTCACAAAACAAAACCCCCGCTACCATATTTACTGATAGCACAGTTAGTGTACGTGCAAGATACGGTATGGCACAAGGGTGTAACAACGGGGCTCAACTCTATCCAGGTGGACCTACACGGCCTCCTCTTGATACTTTCGTCAAGAACCCAATTCCTGATCTCAGCGCCGCTGACTATACACAAACAGCATTTAACAATGGAGCAATAGTCCCTAACCCAAGAATAACCGATATCGTCGTTAACGCTGCGGCTACAAAGAGCGCCCCAACTACAACAGATCCTTTTAAAGCAGCTGTTGAAGCTGGTGACGATAACAACTCCAATTCTTATAGTCTTGGTGTTATCAAAGCCATTCGGGCTCACAATGGAGCTATTGGTCCCAGCGAGCTTACCCTTGTTGAAAGATCAATAGCAAACAACAAGTCATTTCCACTAGCACAGCAAATTAATAAAGCCATACTAGTGATTCCACCAGATAGTCTGTTAGCTCCTCAGACCGGTACCGTCATCTCTGCAGGCCCGAACTATGTAATCTTTAGAGAAGACTACCTCACTAGTGGTCCTGGGAGTTATTCAGATGCAAACAAAGTGATAGCTGCTCGGAATGTATGCTACGGTTACCTCTACTCTGGCTTCTTGGGTAATCAAGCTGCCGCATTATACCCTAAACAAGCAGACTTTGACATCAATAATGCTGCTGCACCATTCCCTTACAACCGATTTGGCAGTACTCAACAAGGTGCTGACACCGATCGCTTTGCTCCTTGCAATCGAATCGGTTCTAAACGCAGCACAAAGCCGGTAAGTAAGCGAAAGACTCAGATGATTGAGCAGAAGCATTTGGGACTGAGAACGCGCATCATCAAGATTAGTGCGTAAGATAATTTGCTTTTCCAAGGCGTAGGAAATACACGACATAGTGATTGGCTTGTTTATTAATCGCTTGATTGTAATCTTAGTAGAGGATGTAACCTAAAATGTTAAAGACTAACAAACGTATCATTTTGTCAGATGAAAATTTGATGATTGATTGTGGTGAGAATCGTTTACCAATAGAGATTTTTGTAGTAGCAAAGCTTCCATCTGGAGTAGGAAAAGAGATTGTTTATAATGGTTTAGAACGGCAAAAAAAGCACAAAAATTTTCTTGAAGAATATAACGAACCAAGCGCAAAAATTGCAAATACAGATTGGGAAAAAGATGATTTAACAACAATATATACTTTTGGGGTTGAGAAAGATTTAGTTTTTCATCGGCATGTAGGACATAGAGTAATCATTGCTGTTACTGGTGAGTTTGGTGCTGTGCTTAAGTTCAGTAGTGCAAATCCTGATGAAATTAAGCGAGATGCCCAAATATTCGTTGATAAAATGACTATTGTTGAACTTCCTCCAGATGTAATATTTGTTCTTCGGTTTCATGGCGAAGTTTATCATCAGTTTGGCCCTAAGGATAAGAATTTTCAAGGTTTTTTTGCTGTATCAGTTCATACGAATGAATTAGGTGGATTAGACGACAAAATTTTGCTCCAAAAAGTTATCCAAGGTCATGCTTCGATCCCTTTGCTAACTGAGTGCATCCCTAAAGAGGTGGAATCTCTCTTAGAGCTTGTTTGAAAAGGGTCAGCTTCAGCCTCAAGTGGAACTCAGGGGCACGATCTCAAATCCCAAAACTTCGCTCCTCTTGTAGCACTTTCTCGGTAGCTAGGGTAGTGAAACACACGCTAGAAAAATTTTCAAATATTCTCTAAACGCAACGAAAAATAATTAATCTGCAAACTGCAAAAATGCTCGATTTTTTCATTGCAAGTATGCAACCTGCTCAATTCAAAGCTCTCTACTAGGAAAATTCAGGAGAAATGTATGACAACTATTGATGTAAAAATTCAAAACGAACGCGTACAGACTATTAATTATACAGTTACACGCGTGATTGTATCCTCAGAAAAGCCATTTCAAGAAGTGATAGATGCGCTCGAGTCTGTAGTTGGTGATGGGAAATACAGCGTCTTTGAAGAGCTTGTTGCTGCTGAAGCTCCTTTTGAACAGGTTAAAAATGTTGTTGAATCAATGTTAGGTGAAAACGGTTTCATGAGAATGGCTACGCTTAATTTAGGTGGGCTTTTATCTCTTATGGGTAAACCCAAGAAGATCAGACTCTACTTAATTGGTAATCCACTGATAGCAAACCAAATGATTGAACAAAATCCTGGAGTTGGTCTTTACGTTCCACCAAGATTGCTGGTGTATGAAGATTATGAAGGTAAAACTCATATTGCTTACGACAAACCATCGTCGATGTTATCTCAATTCGACAACGGATTTATTTTGAAAGTCTCGCAAATGCTCGATCAGCGTTTTCAAGAACTTGCTGTAGGCATTGCATAACTTATTCTTTTGATTTGAAGCCGTCTACCCACTGGTATTTAAGCGATCGCAACAGCCAAAAGCTAGCAAAATAATGATTTTAGTTTAGGTTGAAGGTGAGAGCGATCGCTTTTCTTTTTGCTTGCGTCCAAAGTAGCTCAATATTAAATCACTTTTAGATGAGAGGATTACCCTAAATGTTTATCAACACTAAAAATTTGATTTTCTATAAACAGGTTAAGCATATTTTCCCACCTGTTTTTGGGATTACAATTCTGTTAATTGGATGGCATCTACTCAGCTTAAATGCTGGAACATCGTTGCCTTCTCCTTTGCAGGTGATAACTGAGAACTGGGACTTGATTAGAGATCCCTTTTTCAACAAGGGAGGCAATAATAAAGGCTTCTTCTGGATGATTCTTGCTAGCATTGAAAGAGTGGCTTTTGGTTACTCATTAGCTATAATAGTAGGCATTTCTGTTGGTTTTATCATTAGTCTGAATAAATTTAGCAGAGAAGCAATCGACCCGATTATTCAGCTATTGCGTCCGGTTGCCCCTCTTGCTTGGCTACCTCTGGCTCAGGCTATTTTCCTCAAACCCGATCCCTCTGCCATCTTTGTCATCTTTATCACGGCAATTTGGCCAATTATCCTTAATACTGCTTTGGGTGTGCAGCTGATTCCTAGAGATTACAGCAACGTCTCCAAGATTTTGGGACTTACAATTTTTGAGAACTTTTTTAAAATCCTATTACCTGCTACACTTCCTTACATTTTTACAGGATTAAGGATTGCACTCGGTCTATCTTGGTTAGCCGTTGTTGCAGCAGAGATGTTGCTTTCTTATGACGGAATTGGCTTTTTTATCATAGATGCATACAACAACTCAGATATTAGTGAAATCATCTTGGCAATTATTTACTTGGGTGGAGTTGGTCTAATTCTAGACAAGATGATGGCTTATCTATCCTTTAAATTTACTCCACAAGAATAACCTGCTTGCAGAGAAAACTTCCAAGCTAGAGTAGACAACAACTTTGAGAAAACATAGTAGCCAAGCGACAACAGTTTCGGCGATCGCTAGATCAGCGCTTACCTCTTGGCGATTATTACGATCCAGATCCGGCTACGCTAGACAAAACCTACGGTAGGGTAGCTGTATGGCTGTGATTGATGGTTTTGAGTTTGACTAGATTAAGTGGCAGATTCCGCGGACATCTTATGGAGCATAAATTGTTATGTGTCAAATAACTGTTAGACATGCAAATTTTAATTTTCCTGAACAAATTGATAGATATTGGTATAGTAATAGCCCCTTCAAAACCCACTTTTTCAACAGTATTACATTGCTGTTTCCCGATGGCGAACAATTCATGCTACGAACTATCAAACGACAGATCAAGCAGATTGAAAATGTCCAATTAAAACAAGAAGCTTCAGCTTTTATTGGTCAGGAAGCACAACATGCTGTTCAGCATGAGAAATTTTGGCATAACCTCTGGCAACAAGGTTATAAATTCGATACATATCTTCGCTTCTTACGCTTTATTCTTTTTAATGTCTGTGAACATCACTTGAGTATAAAATTCAAGCTAGCGATGATTGCAGGCGTTGAGCATTTTACAAATGTTATAGCAGAACTTACCTTGAAAGAAGAATTATTTGCAGAAGCAGAACCTATAATGAAGGAATTATTTGAGTGGCATGCTGCTGAAGAGATTGAACATAAAACAGTTGCATATGATGTTTTTCAAAGTATAACCAAGAATTACCTAATTCGTCTACTAGGTATGATCATAGCTTATACCTTTATTTTGAGTTTCGTCAGCCTTGGTTTAGTTACAATGTTGTATCATGACAAAAAACTTTTGGATGTTAAGGTTTGGCAGGAAATGTTGCAATTATTCTTTACCAAGGAGAAAATTTTTTTAAAAGTATTCTCACACTCAATTGAATATTTGAAAATTAACTTTCATCCTTCTCAAAGGGATAACTTGTTTCTAATTAAAAGGGTTATTAGCTAATAAATGTTGACTGATGAGTGATGAAGGCAGCCCATTTACCTTGGTGTGTGTAGCCCTAATTCTGCCCCACAATGGACACATTGTATTAACGAACATTTTCAAATTATTCGTTTGGCATTATTGAATTTTCATTGTGGGCGATGGTGCGGCAACTTTACTATCATTAGCTTTTAACTGCTGGTAGGTGCTTTCTTCAGCTTACCTGCTTTGTCTGCCAATTAGATAGCTAGGGATTTTATAGTACATACTAGCTAATTTACGATGATTGCATTTACATCCTAGTCATACCAATGCTTTGATTTTTTTCGGAGATGTCTAGTACATAAGGTGAATATAAACATGTCTACTTTT
The DNA here is from genome assembly GCF_963920915.1 of Nostoc sp. PCC 9305. Taxonomy (NCBI): domain Bacteria; kingdom Bacillati; phylum Cyanobacteriota; class Cyanophyceae; order Nostocales; family Nostocaceae; genus Nostoc; species Nostoc sp. PCC 9305. The sequence continues at coordinate 5,847 of NZ_CAWUDN010000072.1, read as the reverse complement.
GTTGAAATCCAAGGGATCGAAAAGGAATTTAAACTGTCAGATGGTAGCAAAAATATTGTCCTCCAAGACATTAATCTAACAATCACGACAGGAGATTTTGTTTCTCTGATCGGTCATTCTGGTTGTGGTAAGTCTACTTTACTGAATATTGTGGCTGGATTAGAAAAAGCAACACAAGGTTATGTAAAAGTTGATGGTCAATTAGTACGCAGACCTGGTTCTGATCGGATGATGGTGTTTCAGAACTATTCTCTCTTACCTTGGTTAACTGCTTGGGAAAATGTTGCCTTAGCTGTTAATAAGGTAATGCACTACAAATCCAAGAAAGAACGCCATCAGCTAATTGCTCATTCTCTAGAAATGGTGGGGCTGAAAGATGCCATTCGCAAAAAACCAACACAACTATCTGGGGGAATGAAGCAACGAGTGGCGCTAGCACGAGCCTTAGCGATTAAGCCCAAGCTGCTACTTTTAGATGAACCGTTTGGAGCTTTGGATGCTCTAACTCGTAGTTCTCTACAAACTGAGTTAATGCATATTTGTAATACAAACGATATCACTGCAATGATGGTTACTCATGATGTGGATGAGGCACTATTGCTCTCTAATCGTGTGGTGATGTTAAAAAATGGCCCTGGTGCAACCATCGATCAAGTTTTGGAAGTGCCCTTTGAACATCCTCGGTTCCCAACGGAGATTATGGATAGTACTAAATATCATTCACTCCGTCATGAAATAATGCAATTCCTGTACAGACAGCAGCAAGTTAAATATATAGAAAGTCAAGTTGCCAGCATTTTGCCTAAAGCCGTTCAGACTCTGTGACACAATCTTGGCTGTAGACACGCATAAGGGCGCTATAGATGCATAGCAGTGAGCCGTGCGATATTGTTCCCACTAGGATAACGCTCAAAAAGAACGCATCAAAGTGTATATATCTTTCAAGAGATAAATCAATATGGCAAAACTTTCCAGACGCAAATTTTTAGCAACGACAGGTGCAGCAGCACTACTGACTCAAACCATCACCCATCGTGCTACTTTTAGCTCCACTGTTAACCAGTTGAGTTCAGGTGTGTATGCTGGTTATAGCGATACTCCTGAAGTTAAAACTGCTACATTGGGCTTCATCTCTGTGAGTAGCTGCTGTCCTTTGGTCATTGCCAAAGCCAAGGGCTTTTTTGCTAAGTATGGTATGCCTGATGTTCAGGTAAATAAGCAGCCTTCTTGGGCTGTTGTCCGCGACAAACTAATGTTAGGTTCAGCCGATGGTGGCTTGGATGGTGCCCATTTACTCTTTCCTATGACATACCTGATCGCTACGGGAGAGATTACATACGGTCGTAAAATCCCGATGTACATCCTGGCTCGGATGAATCTGAATGGACAAGGTATTTCACTTGCTAATACGTATAAAAAGTTAAACCTTGGTTTAGACAGCTTTACTCTCAAATCAGCTTTGGCTCAGAAGGCGTTGAATGGAGAAATCTCGCGCTTTGCTATTCCCTATCGACGGGTAACAGGAGATTTTTTCATGCGCTGGTGGCTAGCTTACGGTGGTATCGATCCGGAACGAGATGTATCGCTGACTGTTGTCCCACCGCCGCAAATGGTAGCTAATATGCGCGGTGGAACGATGGATGGTTTTTGTGTGGTCGATCCCTGGCATCATCGTTTGATTAAACAGAAGCTTGGTTACTCGACTGTGACTAGTGGGGAGTTGTGGAACAATCACCCTGAAAAAGCCTTTTCCATGCGTGGTGATTGGGTGGATAAGCATCCCAAGGCGGCTAAGGCAATGCTGGCTGCTGTCTTAGAAGCTCAGATGTGGTGCGATCGCCCTGAAAATAAGGAGGAAATGTTTCAGATTCTCTCACAGCGCCAGTGGATGGGAATCAAAAGTGATTTACTTGGCGATCGCTTACTAGGCAAATTTGATTATGGAAACGGCCGCGTCGTGGAAAATAGTCCTCATGCGATTAAGTTTTGGCGTGAAAATGCTTCCTATCCTTACAAAAGCCACGATCTGTGGTTTTTGATTGAAGATATGCGATGGGGGTATCGTTCCCCAGAATTTCAGACTAAACCTTTAATTGAGGCTGTAAATCGGGAAGATTTGTGGCGAGAAGCCGCAAAATTGATCGGTCAGGAGAAAGCGATTCCACCAAGTACATCACGAGGTGTAGAGAAGTTTTTTAATGGTTTGGAATTTGATCCTGAAAATCCTCAAGCTTATTTAAATGCTCCTATGCTTAGAAAAGTTTAATGAGATATTCACAATACAACAACATTATTATCTTTCACTGCTGCTAATTACTACTTCAAGGAAAGTTACAGAATGACGCATAGGAACATTCTAAGACAATACATATCGAGCTTATTTGATCATCAATTAATGCCAACTGCTTTTAAAGTAGCGCTATTTATAGGATCTCTCCTGTTCACAATCAATCATGGTTGGGCACTTTTGACTGGTCACATGACATCTGAGCGTTGGATTTCTGGAAGTTTGACTTATTTTGTTCCTTATATGGTCAGTATTCACGGTCAATACATTGGTAGAAAAAGATAGGTCTAGTTTTGTCAAGAAGACCTATCTATTGATAATATTACCTAAATTTTACCAAACACATCTCAGCTCGACTTTATCCAAAATTCAGAGCTTGGTTCTCTTGATACGGCAAAAATCCTAGCTTTTTAGCAAAAGCTTTTTCGATGTCACTTATTCTCGGTGAAATCAAAAAAGTAAAACTACCGCCCCACAAAGATTTCAGCGTCAGCTTGAGTGTTGCCAAAAAATGGATAAAGTCGAGCTAAGAGCTTACTGCAACTGAGTAACTTGTTCCGAAGTTAAAAAGTTTTTGGCTGGTGGTGGCATAGTTATTTTCAATCGGTTCTGCATTTATATTATGCAGCTTAAATGCCGATTAGCTTATCTGTATCCTAGCCTTTTTTGTCGCCCCGTTAGCTAACCAAATAATTACAATGATTAGATTAATTGAGAAGCAAATTCAAACATGGTGTGAGAACAACGGTTGGACAGACTATTTTATCCACGATGGGGAATTTTATGCCTTCCCCCCAAAAGCTGTTATTCCTGTACCTATACCAATGCAATTAATTAAGGGGGCTAGACTCTACAATATCTTCAGGTATCTATGGGTGCTTTTGCTGTGTATGAGTGGTTGAGGTAAGCAGAGCTATGAGCAATGACTTGAGGGACATTTGCTCGTTTCCATTGTGTCCCAGAAATCTTGTTCGACCATCAATACCTTAGCCAAAATAAGAGGATGAAGAGAGAGCCGATGTAGTAGAGTTATTCCCGGATTTCTCACAAACTCAGAAAAAAGCGTAGTTTAGAACTGCTAAAATGTATATATGATAAGCATTTCAGCAATTTCAACCGATGAACCGACCCGCAACGCGATCGCTCTCAAAACAGTTCAGATTTGAACAGCCAAAATCACCTTCAGTCGTAGTTAATTTCAATGGGGGGCTGGTAATATCCGATGCTGGGTTAAACTTAATTGCTGAAATAGATAGAAAACTGCAAATCACATCACAGTTGGCACAGTGTTTCCAAGATTACCGCCAGCTAAATCGAATTGACCATTCAATAGAAAACTTAATTAGACAACGAATATACGGGTTAGTCATGGGATACGAAGACTTAAATGACCATGAAGAATTACGTCATGATCCGATGTTTGCTCTAGCATTAGGAAAAAGAATTGGAGTACAGGATACAATACGGTTCAGTTAAGGCTGAAAGTCGTGTAAATTAAGCATTGTCCCAAGAATGAAAATGAGCGTGTGGTGCATCTCAAAGATTTCTTATTGGTGTCTCCAGATATACAAAGTAGTGACGTACTGAAAGCAATCGAGACAGCGATTCCAGCTTTTGCCATCGAACAGGCGATCGCTACCAGCACAATTAGTGGTTAGTCTGCTAATAGCAATGAGTCTTTGGTCTAAAGACTCGATGCGTGATGTACTGAAAAACTTAATTGATGGACTAAGTGAATCATGGGTTAAGGTTGGTAAATATTGGCGAGTACCTTGTAAGTCAGCCATTACACAAGCCCGACAGCGATTAGGTGCAAGGGTAATGAGCCAATTATTTCATCAGTTAATACGACCAATGGCGACACAAGAGACATTAGGAGCATTTCTCAATGGGCTAAGAATTGTAGTCATTGATGGTACTTGTTTCGATGTCCCAGACAGCGATGAAAATGCAAGAGTTTTTGGTCGCCCCAGTAGTCGTCCAGGTACACAAGCAGCATTTCCCAAAGTTAGATTAGTCATATTAGTAGAAGCAGGAACGCACTTAATCTTTGATGCAATAAGAGTGTCCATATCGCATCGGAGAACGAGTGCGGGCATTGAAATTATTACGCTCTGTACAATCAGGGATGTTATTGATGTGGGATAGGGGATTGCATTCATATGCAATGGTGAAGACAACAGTGTCTAAGGGATGTGACTATTTAGGAAGAATTCCTGCCAATGTGAAATTTCTCGCAGAACAACCTTTAGAAGACGGCTCTTACCTGTCATATATTTATCCATCGGGCAAGCTTAGAAAAAAAGGTTGTCAACCAATACTCCTACGAGTGATTGAATACACAATTGAACATCCAGAAAACCCTACTGAACAACTTACATATCGCTTGATTACAAGCCTATTAGATATTGAAAAATTCCCCGCCGAGTTGTTAGCCAGAGAGTATCATCAGCGTTGGGAAGTAGAAAATACAATTGATGAATTGAAAATACACCTTTTAGGACGAAAAACTCACGTTCGTTCCCAAAAACCACGGGAAGTCGTGCAAGAGGTATACGGCTGGTTGTTGGGGCATTGGTCAGTCAGGGTATTAATGTTTCAAGCTGCAACCAGTGCCTCTGTTCCACCATTACGTCTGGGTTTTACAGGAACATTACGAGTCATCCGTCGTGCCCTTCCTAAGTTTCAACGCTTACAACCAGAAGAATTCCCTTTTTTTTCGATTGGCTAACCCTAGAGATTTTAGATACTTTATTACCTGAACGAGTTTCACGTAATAACCCCAGAGTTGTGAAAAAACCTGTATCAAAGTTTCGTTCTAAAAAGCCAACACACAGAGGTACTGGACAACCAGTTAAAGCTCTTAAATTTCATATCACTAATCAGTCTTTCAGCCTTAACTGAACCGTATTGCTGTAAAGTCTGTTGCCTTTAATCCAGATGGGAGAACTTTAGCTAGTGGCGACAATGATGGCACTGTTAAAATTTGGCAGCTAGACACTCAATCAGGAAAAGAAAGTGCAGTGCTAACACACACTTTCGTAGGTCATTCTCAAGGAGTATTATCTGTTGCTTTTAGCCCAAATGGGCAGATCCTAGCCAGTGGCAGTGCGGACAAGACGATCGAGCTTTGGCGGCTTAACGATCGCATATTGTTACGCACACTGGTAGGACATTCTGCAAAAGTGTAGAGAGTTGTGATTGCTGTAGATGGTGGCAGGAGTAGAATTAGGATTAATAAAAAAGGTAGAAAAAATCTCAAAACAAACAAGCACGGCTTTACAGGGGAATGGGTTGAGCCAAAATTATTAACAATTTATGTGGTTGATGAACAGGGTAAAAAAGTTAGAAATGGCGAAATAAACATTGTAAATGATGGCACTTATGAAGACTATAAAGGCTTTTTGCCAATTTTAGAAATGCATCTGATTAGTTTGGGAATTAGTCAAGCAAAACAAGTTTTATTAGTTGCTGACGGTGCTGAATGGATTTGGAAGCATATTCCCCCTCTTTTAAAGAAATTGAAATCTCCCGATGCGACTTATCAATTATTTGATTTT
>NZ_CAWUDN010000071.1:0-41514 GCF_963920915.1 Nostoc sp. PCC 9305 | reverse complement strand
GTCTAATAATTTAGATACTGTCACCTTTTCTTTATTTTTCAGCAACCCCTAATTAAAAATTGAGATTCTCATAATTTTTTTTAGTGCGTTGGCGTAGCCCATCGTAGACATCGCTTCTTTGCAATCAACTTTATATTAAGCTGTGGATGCGTTGGCGTAGCCCGTCGTAGACATCGCTTCTTCACTATGACCTTCACACAAGCGATCGCCCTTTCCACTAAATCAGTGCATTGGCGTAGACCATCGTAGATATTGCTTTTTTGCAATGACCTTTATACAAGCGATCGCTTTATATAAAGCCTGTAAGCTTATCCAAACGGTAAGCAGAGTGTGAGACTTAAGGAGGTATTAATTACTCAATTCTCTTGAATGATAAACGCTCAGTAGCCAGATTCGTCAATCCTTTAAAGAATCCAGCAGAAATATATGAAGTTTTGTTACACAGTGCGTAATTATAACTAGTCAAGCTGAAGTCATAATTATCGGAGTTCACAAGAGCTTTAGAAACTTAATGCTTTCATGCCACTCTAGATTCTGTATTCTCAATTCCTTCGTTACCAAACTGTACTAATCAAATACGCGTTAATTTAGTACACCGCAAAATAATTTTACACATTTACCAGTCTACAAGGAGAGCAAAATTCATGCAATCTCAAACTTCACAGCAAACAGTCATTGATCCTCAAAAATTACAGGAATTAGAAGACGAGATTAAAAACGAATTGAATAACATACTGAATAACTCTAATTTTAGCAAGATAGTGAAAAAATATGGCATATCAGGACAAGAAATTCTCAAGGTTCAGTGCATTCTCGACTTAACTCAGATTAAATTGAGTGATGCTGTTGGCGAACAAAAAGTTAATGAATTATTGTCAGCAATTCCAGACCAGAAAATGAAACTAATGGGATGTGTATGGTATGACAAATTACCCTGCTGTCCAGATGGTGGGTGGATATGTCCCTAAATAAACTTTTATCGTAAATTCAAGGGTTTAAGACCCCTACATCTATATGTAGCACCCATTTCAGTCGGGGTTTAAATCCCCGTCTGAAATGTCTTTAATTTTGAATTATGAATTGTTAACTAGTGGGTTGTAATATTTCAGTATGAGTAATTTTGTGAGATGGTATCGATGGCTAGGAGTTATAGTAAGTAGTGCAATAACTTTCTATGCAAACTCTGCTATAGCTCAAATTGCTGGAGATGATACTCTACCTACTAATTCTCAAGTTACAGAAAGTAACAATATCAGAATTATTGAAGGTGGTACCTCAGTAGGAAACAACTTGTTCCACAGTTTTAAAGAGTTTTCTGTCAAAGATGGAACTACTGCTGAGTTTAGAAATACTGAGGGTGTTCAGAATATTATTAGCAGAGTAACGGGGAAGTCTGTTTCTAATATTGAAGGCATCATTAACACTAAATACAAAGCTAATCTGTTTCTGATTAATCCTAATGGGATTATTTTTGGGCCCAATGCGTCTTTACAAATCGGCGGTTCATTTATTGCAAGCACGGCGAATAGTCTGAACTTTGCTGATGGTACAACGTTTAGTGCCATAGATATCCAAACTATACCTCTGCTCACAGTCAGCGTTCCTTTTGGCTTACAATTTGGGTCAAGTGCAGCTCCCATATATAATAAATCCCAAGCACCTAGTCTTGATGGTGCAACTAATAGTTTGAGTTCCCCTGTTGGTCTACAAGTGCAAACAGGCAAAACCTTGGCACTTGTGGGTGGTGACATAACGTTGGAGGGGGGGAATTTAACGGCAAAGTCGGGACGAATTGAACTAGGGAGTGTTGCTGCCAATAGTCTGGTTAGAGTCAGTCTGAACCCAACAAACCAAGCTTGGAGTTTGGGATATGAAGGAGTTCAGAATTTTCAAAACATTCAACTAATTCAACGAACTAATACTCCATCTTATGTAGATGTCAGTGGCGAGGGTGGCGGCAATATCCAGGTACAAGGTAAGCGCTTAGTACTTGATGGAGGTTCTATTATTTTGGCTAATACTCTTAGCTTGGAACCAAGAGCAAATTTAACGGTAACTACCTCAGATTCAGTAGAATTGATTGGTTCTGGCACCTCTTTGAGAACCAGGAATCTCGGCATCGGAAATGCTGGAGATTTAACAATCACTACTAGGAAGTTAGTTGTTCGGGATGGCGCACAAGTAGTACTTAATAGTAATCGTATTAGTTCTGGTTCTCCTGGACTATTGACCGTAAATGCCTCAGATTCCGTAGAACTGATTGGCGGTGCATCCCAATCCTATTTACCAAATAGTAATAATTTTTTGGCAAGCGGATTGTTTACTGCAACTTCAGGAGACGGAAATGCTGGCGACATAACTATCACTACTAGAAGATTGCGTATCCAAGATGGAGCAAGGATACTAACAGAATCTGCTGGTTCTATGTCACCTTATGGCGAATTTATACCAGCTAAAGGACAAGGAGGACGTTTGACTGTAAATGCATCGGAGTCTATAGAATTAATTGGAATCCCAGAAAATACTTCTAGAGTCAGCGGCTTGTTTGCTTCTACACGAGGTTTTGGATCTGCTGGAGACATAACGCTGACTACAGGGCAATTGATTGCTCGGGACGGGGCCGTAGTAACTGTAAACAGTGAATTTCAAAATGATCCAACCTATCAATTAGGAGCAGCCGGAAATCTAAATATAACTGCTCGCTCTATCCTCCTCGAAAAAGGAACACTTACATCTAATAGTGAGTCAAATCGGGGTGGTGATATTGGGTTACAGGTGGGAGACTTGGTACTGATGCGCCGCAATAGTCAAATATCCACTAATGGAGGGGGTGATAAAACTGGCGGTAATATCACTATCAAAGCACCCAATGGCTTCCTCGTCGCCACTCCCTTCGGAAACAATGATATCACCGCCAACGGCTTCTCTGGTCCTGGTGGGAAAATCACCATCACCGCTAAGAACCTCTTTGGTTTTGTGCCTCGCACGGGTGCAGACGTAGAGAGGCTCGATCCAACAGGCGAAACAAACCCGAATAACCTGGAAACAAGTGATATCACGGCGTTTTCTCAGCAAAACCCTTCATTAGATGGCACTGTACAAATCAATTCACCAGATGCTGACCCCAGTAAAGGATTAGTGGAATTACCTGTAAATCTGGTTGATGCTTCTCAGCAAATCGCTGCTAGTTGTAGTTCTGGTGGAAAAATAGCAAGAAATTCATTTATTACCACTGGACGTGGAGGACTAGTAGCCGATCCCACGGAGCCATTGATAGCTGATGATGCTGTGCTGGCAGATTGGATAGCGCTTCCTCCAGAGAATCAGAATCGTGCTAGCGGTATTCAGAAAAGAGCCGTTGCTCAGGCGCACGGAAACACAGAAGAAAAATCACAGAAAGTAAATTCTGTCAATGAACCTACTCAAATTGTAGAAGCCCAAGGCTGGATTATAGATGCCAATGGAAACGTAGTTCTGGTTGCTCAAGTACCCACTCAATCGCCCCATAACTCCTCGCTCACCGCTACATCTTGCGCTGCTCATTAAAATTTGAGATATGGCGATATTTCGTAACTTTGCAGTTAAGCGCAATGCCTATTTCTTAACTCGTCTCTTGAATTTGCAAACGAACAGTGTGTTCAGTCGCACCACTAAGTTGCAATTCCATGATTTCACCACCCAGAGGTTCCAAGCAGGTGAGGAGCGATCGCAAGTTGGGTGTACTTGCACCAGTATCTACATATAATCGATCTGCTAAATTACCGATCCGTTTCCAAGTCATGTACAATTTAGCGATCGTTTGTTCAATTTGCGATGCTTGATTTACCAAATCAGCAGCAATGCTCAAACAGCCGACTCTTTGCGCTTCTTCTAAGGCTGTTTCAATGTCAATATTCTCCTGTGTCAGCGCCTGAACTTGAGCCGCCCCTTTGAGATATTTCGCCAAGTTACGCGCTTCAGTAGTTACCTGTTTCAGGGTATCCACATCAGGATTGGCAGCTATTTCCTTTTGGATAAACTTTTGATGGGATTCTGGCAGTTTTTCCATTTCCTTCACCAGTGGGGCAATGTAGCGGGGGGGAAGGGTGTTATCTGCGGCTTTTTCTTTGACTGATTCGGGTAATAAATCTGAGGACATGGCTGTCCATTCATCGCTGAGTTGACGCACTTCTCGCCTAGTGATGCGATCGCCTTTTTGGGCAGCTTCGCTCACCATCTGTTGCACTTCTGGAACTGCTTTGGAGGTTTCGACAAATGCCCGTTTACTGAAGTTGTTCACAGATCCGGGGTCAAGTTTACCGTCTTCAATCAGAGTATCGGCACTATTCGCCAGTTGAATCCAAGAGTATGCTTGACTTTTACTGATTTCTCGCTCTTTTAGCCATCGGAGAAAGCCAGTACCGCGTCCGTCACCACCCACTTTTTCTCTGTCGCGGATAGCGCGTAAAATTCGCCCCCGCCAGATTTCAGTTTGCAAATCAAAGCGATCGCATACCTGCCAAGCTATTTCTAGCTGCTGTTGAAAATCTGACTCTAGAATCTGTTCATCTTCTGGATCGGGCAGTTTAAAGCTGATATCGGCTGGCTGTAGTAAAGCAGCAGCAAGGTCGTTGATGGAGTCGGTATCTTGCACGATTGATGACTAACTAGTGGATGCGATCGGCTTATTATGCCACAATCTGTGGACTCTCACTTAAGGGGGAGTACGGTATTTTGAGTTACAACAAAGATAGTAGGAAGGGGTAAGCCACTTTTGTAAAGTCTTTAATTAATCAGAGACAATAAAAATAAAACGATGAACCAGGTAGACTACCTCCGCATTAGCTTAATCGATCGCTGCAATTTTCGTTGTCAGTACTGTATGCCAGAGGGAGTAGAACTGGATTATATTCTCAAGCAACAGTTATTGACTGATGAAGAACTACTCACCTTAATTCAAGAAGTATTTATTCCAGTAGGCTTTACCCGATTTCGTTTGACTGGGGGTGAACCCTTGTTGCGTCCGCGTGTGGTGGATTTGGTCGGTGCGATCGCAAATTTACCCCAAACTCAAGACCTCTCAATGACCACTAACGGTTTTTTGCTGGCTCCGATGGCACAAAACCTCTACAACGCTGGTCTGCGAAGAATTAATATTAGTCTTGACTCTCTCGATCCCGATATTTTTGACCAAATTATTGGTAATCAGGGGCGTTCTCGTTGGCAACAAGTTTGGCAGGGTATTCAAGCTGCCCATCAAGTTGGATTCGACCCTCTGAAGCTGAATGTGGTGGTGATTCCTGGGGTTAATGACCACGAAGTTCTCGATTTAGCCGCCTTGACAATTGATAAACAGTGGCACGTTCGATTTATTGAATTTATGCCCATTGGTAATGTGCATTTGTTTGGCGATCGCGGTTGGGTATCTTCAGCCGATTTACGAGAACGTATTCGCGATCGCTGGGGCTTGACAGAATCACAAGTTCGTGGTGCTGGGCCTGCTGATGTCTTTCAAATTCCTGGTGCGAAGGGGACACTAGGATTTATTAGTCAAATGTCGGAATGTTTTTGCGATCGTTGTAATCGGATGCGCCTGAGTGCTGATGGCTGGCTGCGTCCCTGTTTATTGAATGAAACTGGTCAAATAGATTTAAAAACTGCCCTGCGTTCTGGTGTCAGCACCGCTCAATTACAAGAGCAGGTAAAACATTTACTCGGAATAAAACCAGAAATTAACTTTAAAGGGCGCGATTCTGGCATTTCAGGTGCATATACCCGCACCATGTCACAAATTGGCGGATGAAAAAAGTTAGGAGTTAAAAGTGAGGAGTTAGGAATTATTGTCTTGCAACTCCTAACTCATAACTCCTAACTCCCAACTGTTTAAGCTTGTCGTGAGTAGTATTCCACCACAAGTAGTTCATTAACTTGTAGTGCCACCCATTCGCGCTCAATAACACTGTTGACTTTACCAACCAACTTATTTTTGTCAAATTCCAAATGACTGGGCAGGTTGGCCAAACCGGGATATTGCAAGTTAGCTTCCACCAACTTCCGGGATTGTGCCCGATCTCTGACTGCAATTACTTCGCCAGGACGGCATTGATAGCTGGCAATATTCACTACACGACCGTTAACAGTTACGTGACCGTGATTTACCAATTGACGAGCGGCTGGGATAGTCGGAGCTATACCCAAGCGGAAAACGGTATTATCCAAGCGCATTTCTAGCAATTGCAGCAGCACTTGTCCGGTAGAACCAGTAACACGTCTGGCTTTCCGCACATAACGGAGCAATTGCTTTTCAGTCAAACCGTAGTTGAAGCGGAGCTTTTGCTTTTCCTCTAGACGGATAGCATATTCAGAGCGCTTCTTGCGATTCTGGCCGTGCTGCCCAGGTGGGTAAGCGCGTCTAGCACTTTTACGAGTTAATCCTGGTAAGTCGCCCAAGCGGCGGACAATTCTGAGGCGGGGCCCTCTATATCGGGACATGAGTTTCCTTAATCTAATCCTGTTTAAACTTTACCCAAACATTCCATTTTGACATTCCACCGATCATAAATCAGCGGATTCTTGGTTTTTTGAAGGTGCTTGCCTTGGTATGACGTATCCTACCAATGTAGAGGCATCTCCTTTACGCCAGTTGCTTTAAGTCGGTTGAGCCGACACACTAGCTTCCAAGCCTGAATTCCGACGTGCCCCGCCGTACTACTGCCAATAAGTTTTTTGTGTTTATTTAGTTTCGTAGGCTACTCAATCATCAGATTGGTTTACGCAGTATTCTTACTCTGAAATACTTTTTACGTTGCCTACTTATCTTTCAAACAGCTATATTAACACAATTTTCGACATAATTAATTATGTCTATACTTTACTACCTCTGAAATTCTTAGATTACAGAGGATTTTTAAGATATTTGAGTTAGCATAACTTTGGGTGTTTGGAGAACTGGCAATGTCAATGAGCAAAAAAGTGGTTAGCAAAGGTAAGAACAAACAAGGCAGTTCCACCTCCAGGATTTTAACATTACCAGCTTTGGCTATAGCTGGATGTTTAACAATCTTGCCTAATGTGGCTGTTGCTGCCTCCTACAGGAATGATTATAGTGTCTGTGCGGGTCGCCTCCTGAGTGTGGGTGTAAAAGCAGAAGCGGCATCAGAAGGTTGTGCAGCAGCATTGCGTCCAAGAGATTTGGCTGCTTGCGTGGTGAAAATTGATAAGGAAACCCAAATTGCTGCGACAGATGCGCTTTCTTCTTGTGGGAACGCCCGTCGTCCTGAAGAGTTAGCAACCTGTGTAGTTGGTGTCAGCTTAAGTACTAAAGAAGAAGCTAATCCAACAGTTTTAGATTATTGTGGACGCAGTTTGTTACCCGTGCGCTTTGGCCAGTGTGTGGTTGGCTTGCGTAGCCAAATCGACTTTCCCGCTACTCAAGCGCTAGATACTTGTATAAGTGCTGATGATAGTGTTATCGGTGCTTCATCTTCGTCTACACCGCCAACGATAATTCCTGCGGGTTCAAGTCCAAGTTTAGAAACTACCCCATTTCCAAACCAACCGGTTGTTCCAACCCAACCAGTTGTTCCAACTCAACCAGTTATTCCAACTCAACCGGGCACTAATTAGATTACAGTGCTTTGTGTAATTGATATACAGGTTGAATTTAGAGTGGCTATTTGCCAACCTGATTCAGGAACTACCAAAAAATAAATCATCCGATTTTAATTTGTAGGTTGGGTTGAGCAACAGCGAAACCCAGCCTTATATTATTTACAATGCTTCAACCTGACTGGATAATTTACCTTTGCTGACTATATAGCTTTCGTTAGGCAATGACAGTAATATTTACATTAGTTACTATTGCCTGATTCGAGAACTGGGCGATTTTAACTTGTGCAGCTTTACCAATCTCATCTGCGTCAAAGAAAAGATTATCAGTCAATACGCTTCGCTTGGGTTAAGCATTTTTTTCTTCTCTCTGTTTCCTCTGCGCCTCTGCGGTAGCCTGCGGCAAGCCGCTCCGCGTCTACGTTAAAAAATTTGACTTTTATAAAGAGTTTTAGCCTTAACTCAAGCGTATTGCAAGGGGAGACGCGCTACGCGAACAAGTCGGGAAACCGCAAAGGCGCAGTGGCTCCCCAACCTACACAACTTAAGGTTTTTGGCGCTAACCCAAGCGTATTGGATTATCGGTAGTTCGATCGTAGAGAAAGCGATCGCTTTGTCGCACTAGTCCCAAGTCGCAACAAGCTGCAATTGAAGCAATAAATAATAGTTACTATATTTCTTACTTTGGTATCTATATCATCATCGAAAGGTTGAAGAAGTTTCAGCACTTCGCCCAAAAAAGCCGTCCTTTTGCCCTTCTTGATGATGCCAACACTTGATCTTATCCAGACTACAAAGACATCACGCGAACTTTCAGGCGGATTGTACACTAATGCAACTTTTGTCAAACGTTGTATTAGGTAGGACAAACTTCGGTAGCACTTCTGCCACTTATGGGCATTCCGATACCTAGCACTGTTGCCAAAGTGTCCACTAACCAGTTAAGCATTTCATTCAAATAAATAAAAAACATTATAATTCTCCTCTCCAACGCAAAGAGGAGTTGGAGAGAGGTTAGTTGAACTCACGTCAGTTTTGCAGCTTTGGGAATTTAGAATTTTGCACAGTTTGCACAGTTTGCACAGTTAGTTGTACTAGTCTTCTCTTTCACCAAAAGCCGTCTGTAAAACCACTGCAATACCACCATCTTGGTGATATTTGTCTGCCCAGGCACGGATAACTTCATCTAATTCTTCCATAGCCTGATCCATTTTTTCTGGGAGGATATCAAGTTCTTCCAGCAAGCGCATGGCGTTTCGTCGTCGTTCTGCCCAATTTTTCATCATGCGGAAATACCGAGCGGTATCTTCCACCGTGATGTGTGTACGTTCTTCATCGTCTGTTGGGGTATAAGAAAGACGGGTAAGCGCGTAGAAGGGCATTCCCCAAGGAGAATCAATCCGTGTTACCGTTCCTGAGTAAAGCAGACGGCGCTTGATATGTTCACCCAAAGCTTCACTCAAAGGCATTTGGTGTTCGGCTGGTAAGTCTTCTTGCGATCGCTTGTGTAAAAACTCGATCAAATCCAGAAACTCAAAGGAGCTAACTAACTGAGCATCAGGTAAATTACTAGGTAGTTTCTGCTCAATTTGTCTTTTTTCTTCACTTGTCAGATTAGTACCAGGAACGCGCGATCGCCCCGGTTGCCAAGGATATTTTTCTAGCCAGACATAAGGCAATTGAATTAAATAGCGAGGTTCCTGAGAACCCAGCATTTTTAACAGTTTGCCTTCTGTTAGTGCCTGTCTGACTTCTTCTACAATAATTTTTACTCGTTTCGGCTCCAAGTGATGCAAATGCCCTGTCATTCGCAGGTTTTGTCCCTGCTCTAGATAGGTCATATAAATTGCACACTTTGCTGCTGTTGCGGCTGCGTCTAAAAATGCCCCATGCCTGTGCCCACTCGTCCGCATGGCACTAAAAGCCAGATAAAGCATGATCTGATCCATCGCACTGGGGTCAAGACGTTTGATCAGATCTATGTCGTTACTCATATTACAGACAATTGAATAGCACGTTTACACAATTTTTAATCGAATGAAAATAGGTAGTATACACCTGGCTGAAGGCTGTCTTTACTTCAAACTATATTAGTATGCGATAACGATGATATCGGTGGTAGCACAAACTACCGTTTTCGCATATTCCCTGGTACAAGAGCAGAGTCGATAGTTTGTAACTATAACTGTCTCTGCATCTAACCTAGAAATTAGAGACGCCACCAAATCTAGCTTAACGGCGGTTTACCTCCCAACAGTCAAATATGCTGCAATTAATCTCCAAAGCCTTTCAGGTTTCTGGTTTTTTTATCTTTCAAGAGCAACAACGTCAAGCTGCTTACACCTAATTATGGCACTATGCCGACTCAGAGTAAAAACTAGTTTGCGCGGTTAATCTGGGATATTTGTTACTAGAAAAAGATGCTTTTTTGCAGCTTTGGCGAATTATTTGTAGTACACAAGTGACTATAAATAATTGGGAATAGTCTCAAAACAAATCGCTTACCAGGTGTAGCCACATTTAGAGGTTGAGCTATACAGCTCGTTGTGAACTCTCATCTCGTTCACAACCTCCGGTGATGTCTTGGCATTGAGGGAAAATAATAGACATCAAGTAGAGCAAATAATTCCAATTTCAAAATACCTGTTGTTTTTCAAATATTGTTCCTAATCATATCACTATTTTTTGGTTTTGAAATAAAATTGTGCATTTTAAAGTTTATCAATGATGGCTATTTAAATATTTTATATTTTACTTAAATCAAGGTTTGATGATATTTCTATATCTACTTTTAAATCCAAGTTTTATTTATTCTTTTGTATTGATTGTTAGACACAAAAACCCGCGATTGCTTCCGACTAAATCGCGTATCTATAAGGCTTTGTCGCTTATGCTAATAACCGAAAGACTAGTTAATAGCCATATATATAATAAAACATATTGGGTTAAATCTGATAATTATTTAGAGATTTTTTTGGCATAAATTTATATTTCTTTCATGAAATAATTTTAAATTTTTATGATTTAACTAATTTATTGGCTACTTTCAAGTATGTTTTTACCTCGCTATTTTATATATTTGAGGGACTGAAATTACGTAGATAGTTTGTTGCTAAAAAAGGGTGATAATTCGCAGCAAGCTACGATATAAGCTTATTTTTCTAGGTGTCTGAGCGATACCTACGATGGGCTACGCCTACGCAGATTAAGTTGACTAGTATAAAACGACAGAAATAAAGATACCATCTTACGAAACACAATTAGTAAGTGGGTGTGAATAATTAAAGATTTATAGTGACTTAGGGCGGTCTGGGAGACTTCCCCATTAGAGACAAATAAAACCGAAATATAAGGACTTTAGCCCTGACTACAAGGCAATTTGATTGACTTCACGTTGCTTAACATAAGCTTGTCTATTCTTGCCCACTTACTTTGCCTCCCACGCTGAAAAACAGGTGGCCGACCGCCTAATATCTACAAAGTGTGTTTGGCTTGAAAAAACGGGGTACTCTAAACATTTCTGCGACTTCTCCATCTCTTCGTTCCAAAATGTGCTGCAATGGTCTTAACTCCTTGCGAATCTTGTCTCTGAGCAAGTACTAGTGCTCAATTGCTGGAGTCAGTACTACTCATCTTGCTTACATATACGTGTTTTCCCTACCTGTATCAGGCTAAATTCCTAAAAATATATTACAAGTCGATTTATTTTGGATACTGCTTGCCGATCTATTAAGTGTCATCTGCACCTATACAGCATTCTGAAACCATTCGTCAAAATTTAAATCCCCGACTTCTCAAAGAAGTCGGGGATCTTATTTGTCACATTAGCATCAGGATTGATGCTGAGAGTGATGAAAGGTAAAGTAGTTTCCATCACCCTTAAGCTGATTGAACTCGCCATTTAATTCGTGGGACTAGAGGATTTAACCTGATTTCGCATTGTTTCAAAGCTGAAAGCAGCCGCGCCAAAGGTTACAAATAACACTCCCAGAATTTGTACAATATCCAAATTTTCTTGAATGATTAACCCAGCGAAAATCACGGTTAAAACTGGGATGCTACCACCGATGAGCGCCGATCGCGAAGCACCTAGTTTACTAATACCAACATTATTGAGCAAATAACCTGCAAGGGTCAGCACACCCAAAATAAATGCGCTTAAAACCAATTCCAGCATTTTAGAAGGGTCAACTACTACCAAGTTCCAGCTACTTGGCAAAGGTAGCATCAAACAGATAAAGCTCAACAACAGCATGGTAGTGAAGTTAATCAAAGTAAAAGTCACGGGATGCAGTTTGCTAGCACAGACTCGCGTCAGAATTATATAGGCAGCAAAAGCCACACCCGAAAGAATGGCGGTGCTGCTTCCCATTGAAGTATTACCGATACCGATACTGGGAGAACCCCCTAAAACCAACAATTCACCGCAGCAAATCGCGGCGATCGCCGCGATGCGGAATAGAGTGGGGCGATCGCGAAACAGAAACCACGAAAATAGACCGCTAACCATTGGATAGATAAAGAACAGTGCGATCGCCATTCCGGTTGGGACTTGAGCGATCGCAATGTAAATTAGTACCTGAGATAAAAACAAAAAGCATCCACTCACAATTGACAACACCAAAATCTGCTTGGTAGCTGCATTAGCAGGCGTGGAATTTCCTCGGACTGAAGCAGACAAGGTTTCCAAGTCTTGCCATAGTCTTGGATGCAATATCGGAGACAAAAGTACCATTAGCGGTACGACTACCATAAACCGTAGCGTCAAAATTAACAGAGTATTGCCCAAAGTCGGCGGTAGCAATTGCTCTACCTCTAATACTCCAAAAATCTGGGAACCTTCGTGGAAAATCACCTTGATGGCTACATTGTAAAGTGATGATACCACTGCCGATAAGACGATCAAAAACAAACCGATTCTGAGTGTCGATAAGCCAGAGGAATTAGGCGATCGCGATTGGGGGGGGTTTGCTTCCGCCTGCGGTTCTGGCACAGTATTCGATGAGGATTCAGCTTTGCTTTGCGATACGTTCTTACGGCGGACAGAAAGTGGTTCAGTCGGAATCTTTAGAGAAGGTCGGATTATTCTCGGCTGTAGTACAGATGCGATCGCAGGCTCTGATTTCGTTTCGTTTTCCGGCGATTCCTGATTGAGGACAGAAATTGGTTCGGTGGTATTGTCCTTTGGTGGGGGAACTACAGCCGCAGTAGGTTCTGATGGCATTTCCCTTACCGACAAATCCTTGCTGGGAGAAGAAATCGGATTTGCGGTATTTTCTTTGACAATAGGCGGCTGTAATGTTGTTTCTCTTGGCGACAAATCTGTGCTGGGAGAAGAAATTGGATTCGCGGAATTTTCTTTAACAATCGGCGGCTGTAATGTTGTTTCCCTTGGCGATAAATCTGTGATGGGAGAAGAAATTGGATTGGCGATATTTTCTCGAACAATCGGCGGCTCTGATGTTGTTTCCCTTACCGACAAATCCTTGCTGGGAGAAGAAATCGGATTAGCGGTGTTTTCTTTAACAATCGGCGGCTCTGATGTCGTTTCCCTTGGTGAAAATTTATTGGATATCGGGGAAATTGGCTCAAGGGAATTTCTTACTACTTCCTCAAACTCTGGCAGGGATGTATCAACAGAACTGTTTTTTTGTGGCTCCGTAAACTGCAAAACAGTAGGTATACCTGCTGTTGCTGATTTGCGTGAAGTTTCTTCTATAGTTTTTTCTAGTTCTCCATGCAGGCGGTTAACAAACTCCGCCAAAATCGTTTCCCCTTGCTGCTGCTGGCTATACATCCGTGACAGCTGTTGGGAAAGATTACTTTGATAGTTCTTCAGCTCCTGTTGTAAGGAATTAAAGGTAACAGTAACGGTGTCATCCAGACTGTCAAACATGTGTTCGACTTTTTCATTAATTTCACCGACTACATTGCTGCTAACTTCGGCAGATTTCAGCGCAGCTTGTTCGTAAGATTTGCCCTCCATACTTTGATTAGCTAAAGTTGTCAGAGAGGATTGCAGTTGTGAAGATATATGCTTTGCCAGAACTTCTGCCAGTTGCCGAATTAACACTTGCTGCTCGGTGATTTGGCGCACTTGTTGTAAATGCTCTTTTTCCTCTACCAAGCTTTGAATCTCATCAGATAACCGATTTTTTTCTGACTGAAGCCGCTTTACGTCTTCTTGCAAGGCTCTGAGGACATTCTGCTGAAGATTTTCTAAGTCTTCAACTACAGCCCAAAGAGCATTTTCTGCTGCTCTAGATAGCTCCCCTCTGACTCTTGGGTTTTCTGGTTGCTTCTCGAATCGCCCCATTAGCTTCTAACCTCTAACACTTTGACGATAAAGCTGCTTCCCGTACACTTGATTGGCGGTCATCCTAATTTCCTGTATTTTGTCAGATATCAGATAAATTAAAAATTTTAACAGCACTTCCGCATTTCAACGTAATTCTGTCATACTAGACACAAGTTAGCAAAGCATCTAAGTTTGCCACACAGCTTACTACACCGTGTTCTCTTCAGCATTGATAAGTATTTAACCATTAGATTTGGAATTTTGGTGAGGTAGCACCCATCTTGGTGAGTCCACTTGCCGTCTTGACGCAAAGCGCCAAGACGGCAAAGTGGCGAACCCGAAGGGCGGTTCCCATAGTTAGCGACGCCAGAGCGTCTGAGGGATTGCCCAACCGAAGGGATTTTAGATTTATCGCCACGCCTGAAAGTCCCTTAAATAGAGACTTTTTTATTTTTGGTCAGTTTAATTTTCATAAATTATTTGTCAATGAAATTTTTACTTTTAAAGAAATTTCACTCCAAATAAATATTTATTGTTTTGCTGCCAATAATAATTGTCAAAGATTCACAGATGTGTGTGCGTAGGCGACTCGTCGCTAGATATCCCCACCAAATTGTCTGACTTGCGAAACTAGCTGTAAATTTGTGTGGAATGTAACTGGTGTGACAGTTTATATCTCTAAATGGAGATTAAAGTATCCTTCTATGGAAATTCTAAGTTACGCTATCCCCTGCACAACATTCTAATGAATGAGCAGCAATTCTGCAAAAGCACGCTTTTTTTGGCGTTGTTGCAGTCTGGGTTTTGCTTTGAGTAAATTCCAATAGAGGAAAAGTTTGGAAAATATTAATAATTCTTAGAAGAATAAAATCTGGGCGATGCTGAAAATGGCAGCGCTAAGGGCAGCACTCACAGGGATTGTAATTAGCCATGCAGCAGCAATACCTTTTAGTGTTTGAAACTTAATCGACTTAAGATTTTGCACTAGTCCAATACCAACTACACCGCCGACGAGAGCGTGGGAGGTAGAGACTGGTAAACCTAGCCGGGAAGCGATGAGGATGGTGGTAGCAGTTGCCAGTTCGGCACAAAATCCACTACTGGGTTGCAAGGCAATGATGTTTTCGCCAATGGTAGCAATGACTTTTTTTCCCCAGACAGCTAAACCACCAACAATACCAGCACCACCAAGAATTAAAATCCAAAGCGGGGTTATACCATCAGTAGGTACGCTACCTGTGCGATTGATGTAAACGATCGCAGCTAAAGGAGCGATCGCATTTCCCACATCATTGGAACCGTGAGCAAAGGCGACAAAGCAAGCACTTAGTAGTTGAAATCGGGCGAATAATCTTTCCACGGCATTGGGGAATATTTCTCCCTTGTCTCCCTTGTCTCCCTTATCTCCCAATTGTCGCCAACTCATGATTGTGAGTCCAACGGCTGCGATTGCACCTGTTAATAGGGGGATGTCATGAGAAGGGATTGTAAAACCAACTTGCTCAATTACAAAATTGGTTAGCGGTTCTGTGAGCGATGGTAAGACAATCACGCCGAATACACCTAGCAGCGCAGTACTCAACCAGGGAATCCACTCTTGTAACTGGACTACTTGATTGGGTTGATCCAAAATCCAGTGCTTGATTTGACTATAAAATAAAGCAGCGATCGCACCACTAATTAATGGCGTCAAAACCCAGCCAATGCTAATTAAGCCAATTGATGCCCAATCAATTGCACCTACTCCTAAAGCTACCCAACTAAATCCAGCGATCGCACCAACAACCGCATGAGAAGATGAGACTGGTAAACCGCGTGATGTGGCAATTTGCAACCACACACCACACGATATTAGTACCGTTACCATCCCAGTAACTAATATTTGGGGTGTAGCTGCGAATAAGGCGGGATTAGCAATTTTCGTTGCAAGAGTTTCCGTTACCTCATGTCCAAACAACACAGCACCCGTAAACTCTAATACCCCAGCAATGATTAGTGCTTGTTTGAGGGTGACAGCTTTGGAACCTACGGAGGTTCCCATCGCGTTAGCGACATCGTTTGCTCCGAGATTCCAGGCGACGTAGAAAGCTAGTAGAGCGACGAAAAGTAGGGTAATAAGCATTTTGTTGCGGACAAAGGGAAAGTGAGAGAGATGAGGATGAAACTTGAGTTTTTAAGGTTTAACTTTGAACCTTTTAGCTTCATCGTCAAACCTTTTAGCTTCATCGTTGAACCTTTGAGCTTCATCGTCGAACCTTTTAGCTTCATCGTTGAACCTTTGAGCTTCATCGTTGAACCTTTGAGCTTCGTCGTTGAACCTTTGAGCTTCACCGTTGAACCTTTTAGCTCCATCATTGAACCTTTGAGCTTCATCGTTGAACCTTTGAGCTTCGTCGTTGAACCTCTGAGCTTCACCGTTGAACCTTTTAGCTCCATCGTTGAACCTTTGAGCTTCGTCGTTGAAGCTTTTAACTTCGTAGCTGAATCTCAGACAGAACTTTAAACTTCTAGTTTTAACACTCTCCTATCTCCCTAATCTTCCTTTTGCGGATAAATTAAGATTTTATAAGTATCCGGTGTGGGTGCGATCGCTTGCTCCACAGCTGCTGATAAATCTTTTAATGGATAGCGATCGCTAATCAACGCTTTTACATCAATTCGCTGATTAAACACAATATCGGCTGATAAACTCTGAAGCCGATAAGATGAGCTATAACTGCCTATCAAGTCAATTTCTCGACGGTAGAGGATATTCGGGTTAATGGGAATTTCCAACTCATCAGGAAATTCGGCGAAAAATAAAATTTTACCGCCCTTGCGGGTACTATCAAGTGCTTGAAAAAAGGCTTTATCACTGGGTACAGCCAGCAAAGTAACATCAACACCTAGTCCACCAGTTAGGGCAGAGATTTTGGCGACTAAATCAGGATCGCGAGCATCAAAAGCCGCTTCTGCACCGACACTCAAGGCTTTATCAATTCTAGAGGGTAGTAAATCAGTAGCGATCGCTTTTGCTCCGAAATACTTCACCAACATGATAAACATTAACCCAATCGGCCCAGCACCAGTAACTAATACAGTTTGTCCTGGAGCAATTTGAGCTTTTCTCACCGCCTTCAAACAGCAGTTAGTTGGTTCTACAAAACTGGCTTCTTCAAAACTGATGTTATCCGGGATGGGAATCAACCCGCCATTTTCCACAATATGTCCAGGAACCTTGACATAATCGGCAAAACCGCCACCACTGGCGTTAAAGCCTGCGGTAGTGGAGATGTTCTTGTAAACATCGCACATTGAGAAATTATCATTTAGGCAGTAGGCGCAACGCATACAAGGGATGTGGTGCATCACTGCTACCCGTTGTCCAACTTGCCAACCTTTAACATCATTGCCTATTGCTGCGATCGTGCCGGCAGTTTCATGTCCAAAAATGCGCGGCGGTTCATATAGCGGATAACGAATTTTTTTTATATCTGACTGACACAACCCCACAACCCGCACCTGTACCAGCACTTCATCTGGTTCCACGGTTGGAACTGGGATATCTTCGTAAGAAAGTTGATTAACGCCTCTAAATACCTGTGCTTTCACGTTGGTTTTTCCCGCTCAACGATACTAGATGTAACATTAGCAGTCAACGTTATGCTATCAGGTTTGAGATTTATGTGTTTTAGCTTGTTTTAAGCTTTATTCAAATGCTTGAAGTTCGTCAATAGTCAAAATTATAGTTTTTTGAGTCAGTTGGGTGGGCGGTTTTTCCGACTTGAGCAAACTGGCGTGGACTATGGACTACTGACCCTTGACAAACAAAAAATTATGGGAGAGTGGTAAAAAGGCTTAACACTTGGCATCTGTAATAGTAGGTTTATTAATTGTGTATCTAGCCAAAACTAACTGTTTTTGAATAAAAGGATTTTTAAATTATTAGCTAATGCAAATATTAGGCAATAAGAAAATGCTTATAAAACAGGATAAATTCTTATGTATTCTCGCCAAAAATACGTAAATTATTATTTATGGTTCATCAAACATATATAGCTGATGTCTTAGTTGTCGGTGGAGGAAGCGGAGGAACTGCGGCTGCTATCCAAGCGGCGCGACGGGGAGCCAAAACGATTTTGGTGAGTGAATTTCCTTGGTTAGGGGGGATGCTAACTTCGGCTGGAGTGTCTGTACCCGATGGCAACGAATTAGAAGCCTTTCAAACAGGGTTATGGGGTGCGTTTTTGCAGGAATTGCGACAACGACAGCCGGGAGGATTAGATAATAGCTGGGTAAGCTTTTTTAGTTACGATCCCCGAATTGGAGCAGAGATTTTTGCAGATTGGGTGCAGGAATTGCCCAATTTGCACTGGATTTATGGACAAGTACCTTTAGAGGTATTTCGACAAGGTGATTTGATTACTGGTGTCCGCTTTGCTGATTTTACTGTCACGGCCAAGATTATTCTCGATGGCACAGAATTAGGAGACTTATTAGCTTTAGCTGACATACCTTACCGTTGGGGCTGGGAATTGCAATCGGAGTGGGGAGAACCCAGCGCCCCAGTGACTTTTAACTATTTAACCCAGAAATATCCTGTGCAAGCGCCTACTTATGTAGTGATTATGCAGGACTTTGGTGAAGCGATGTCTACGACGGGCTACGCCTACGCACCAGAGATTTCATCTGCGCCTAACTATAATCCATCCCAGTTTACAGGTGCTTGGGATGGCTATGGAACAGAGACATTTTTAAATTATGGACGTTTGCCTGGTGGCCTGTTTATGATGAATTGGCCAATCTGTGGCAATGACTACGGCGAAGGGGTAGGGCGGTTGATAGAGTCAGATGTAACCAGAGATGAATTCATCCAAGAATCTCGCTGGCACAGCCAAAATTTTGCTCATTTCATCCAAAAACAGCTTGGTCGTCGCTATGGTTTAGCAGAAAAAGTATTTCCTCACACCTCTACAGCTTTTGCACTGCATCCCTATTACCGGGAAAGCCGCCGCTTGGTGGGGCTAACTACTGTCCGAGAACAGGATATTTTGCCGATCGCAAAAGGTAGAGTTGCATCTATATTTAATGATGCAATCGCAGTTGGTAACTACGCCAATGACCATCATTATCCTGGCGTTCAATTCCCACTGCAACCTAAATCCATCCGCTGGGGAGGACGTTGGACGGGGACTGCCTTTACAATTCCCTACAGTTGTCTAATTCCAGCCACAATAGATGGTTTCTTAGTCTGTGAAAAGAATATTTCTGTCTCCCATATTGCCAATGGCGCTACCAGATTACAACCTGTGGTTATGGGAATTGGTCAAGCAGCAGGGATGGCGGCGGCAATATGTGTTGAATTAAACTGCCAACCGAGGGATTTACCTATTGGAACGCTGCAAACTGCCTTATTAGAAGATAATCGCTCAAAAGCGCTAATTATTCCTTTTTTTAATCTTCCCCCCAATCATTCGGATTGGCGGCACTGGCAACTGTATTACTTAGATAACCCACAAGCCTATCCAGTTAGTGGCGATTGCCCTGACTCTGCTTTTGACAAAGCGTTAATTCAGGAAACTAACTGTTTCAAAGGGATTTTTTACCGCTTGGAACAGCAGGAATATAAATTTACTGTCACAGCCCCAGCCGCATATCAAGGGCAAAGTTGGCAGCTTGTGACTTTGCGATCGCATATTGACGAGCAATTACGCGCTTATCCCCACGAACAATTAGTTACATTGTGGGGTCGTTACAATCACTCTGGTAATTGGTTATTAGTCGAACATTTAAACGGAGGATAAGAAGAGTTTATTTTCAGTAAAACAGAATACTTTTTGATGAATTGTCCGGATATTAATCAAAAAGCTAAGTATCAGTGAAGTGGAGAGTTCCCAAATAGACATCTGCTATGCGTGCTGCCATTTCACTTTTAGTCTCGAGTCTGGTGTTCGGCCCCTTAGCTTTTAACTGCCAAGCAATGGTCAATCACTTATCAACAGGGCTGCCTTCCACGCCTACTTCGGAACAGCGGCTCTCGGCGGCATCTGAACAAGCTTCAGATGATGCGCCACGTCATCGCGGTAGTGGGCGCAGAGAAGTAACACAAAAAGTCCGAAATATCTATGCTGTGGTTTAACTACTGTAGTGTAATGCCTCTTTCCTCAAAGGAACAGAATTACCAGAAAACAGGATGTTGTGCTAACGTCTTTTACACAGCTTTTCTGGCAGAGATATATACAGTTGACACACGAAAGTCTTCAGCGATCGCTTAGTATTTCAACTGAAAACTTTGTATATATAATAGTTGGTTTCAATCCTGCCGATCAAAAAGCAATCAAATTAAGTGCTTTGATCGATAGCATTACCAACTCCTCAAAAGCTCTACAACTGTTGCTCATATTCGCTAGAAAGCTTTGCATCTCAATCCTCAACGGCTCTAGAAATAGATGTTACTTAGACTATCAGTTAATCTGAAGCACATCTAATTCAGACATTTTGCTTGTTGAGGAAATAGTCTTAAGGCAACTTCACTTTATTCCCCAATAGATTTTCTTCTCATACATTCACTAGCTGATTATCTATATAAGCAAGTAACCGATCTTCGCTCTGACATCTGTTTAGCGTCCTTTGCCAAAGCATAAAATCCCTTTCGTTTCATTTCTTGCTTATCTAGCGTATGGATTCACATAAGTAGTATAGGTTTATTACACTTGCTAACAAATCTACTATTCTTTACCTACTTTTGCCCCTTGGTTCGTTCTCCTCGTAGATGGCTCCCAACAAAATAAGTGTTAAGAAGGATCTGCCAGATCATCTTAGTCTTTTTAACTATTTTACACCCAAGGCCAGATGCAAAGTTTTGCATTTGGTCTTTTTAGATGAATTTTCCTTAAAGAAAAGGGAGTGGAGAGTGGGGAGCAGAGGAGAAGTTCAGTAAGTTTTTCTCCTCTGTCCCTCCGCACCTCTGCCTCTTGTACCCAATGCCCTTTTACACCGTTGTTTTCTTGCGGCTACTTTCTCTTCCCTGGATGCCGTTGAGGAACATTGGCACAAACTTCTCGATAAACGTCTGTGGATCTCGCTGCCAAGCCTTTTGTGCAGCTTGAATCCTAGTAAATTGCAACTCCGGCGCTAGCAAAGTCTGGGGTAAGCGTTCCATCAGGTATTGGGGACGTTGCCAAAGGGGCATGGTATTTGCTACTTCCACCAGGTTGGCAACTCGCCGTAGTTCTGCCCCCAAGGTGATATCCATTCCTGATTCAAACGCGGCTTGTTCAATTGCGGTATATTTTCGCTTGGCTTGCTCTACCTTTTGCTGATGTTGTGGACTCTTACGCGCAAATTCTCCTAGCCAACGATTACCCCACCGGACGTGTCCTGCTTCCTCTGGGAGAATTTTTTCAATCGTTTCCCGAATCTTGATGTTTTCTTCTGTCTGAGGTGCTTGTTTAAGCGCGTGAATGTGGGCAGAAAAATACTCACAACCCCGCTTTTCTGTGGCATTAATTGCGGCAAGGGTAGAAATCACAAAATCTTCAAGGCTTTCGACTGGATCTTGTTGTTCATGGTCAAGCAGGCGTTCAAATTCATCGATATAGGAAGTTCCAGGGGGAGTTCCTATATAGCTTCCCAAATCAATCAACAAGTCAGTTAGCCACATAGCATGACGAGCTTCATCTGAGATGTGATGAGATAAATCCCGCACCAGTTCCCGTGGCTGTCCATTCAATTGTTCAATTACCTCAGTTAGGTCTTTGCAACTACGTTGTTCGCTGTAACGGTAGCGGTTGAGGGTAATCAGATGGATTTCGCGATCGCATACTACCCGTTTTAATATATCTCTCGCACTCAAAACATTCTGAAATTTACGCGGGTAGGTAACTGTCATAAGTTATGTAAATTTTTGTAAATCTTTATTTGATAGTAACTTAATTTTTGCGAGTGCTGTATTTGTGCCGCTCTAGCGAAAAAAAGAGTAAAAGTGACAAAAATTAATCACTTGATATGAACTTAAGTGTAAATAAAAGTAACGAATAAATGTTTTGTCTTGGGTAAAGTGTGTTTTTAAGGTCAGACCAATCTGAAGCTAGATGATTTTAGTTATCAAAAGTGGATTGGAGAGATTTTCCCCCAAAGCCGGAAAATTGTAGGCAAAGAAAATATAAATTTTTGTAAAAAGTAGCTTATGTTACAGAATTTTTGTTATATTAGTCTTGTAAGGAAAGGAAAATTATATATTCACGAAATAGAGAGGACTATGGTTATGTCTATCGCAGATAAATCTCGTGCACTAATGGTACGCGAACATCAACAAGTCAAGAATCGCCAACAATCAATGCTGATGCGTGCGGCACAAGAACTTGGTCTTCCTGAAGAAGTGTCTCACTACTGGAACCCAATTCAAGGGAAGGTAGATGCTAGCAGTCGGATGATTTATGGCCCCAGCCATGCTTCTATGAGCTAAGTTTCAGGAGTCATAAGTTGGATTTTTTGATTGAATGTCTCAACTGACAAGTCTGGAAAAAAAAGCCACCCTCTACTTTAGGGTGGCAAAACTTATTACTTTTTAGTTAGATACGACTCTTAATTAAGCATCGTAGTAGAGGTAAAACTCGTAGGGATGAGGACGCAGCTGCAACTGTTTGACTTCGTTACCTAACTTGTAGTCAATCCAATTTTCGATAAAGTCTTCCGTGAATACGCCTGATTCTGTCAAAAAGGCGTGATCTTTTTCCAGTGCTTGCAACGCCAGTTCTAAAGAACCTGGAGTTGAAGGAACCTTTGCAAGCTCCTCTGGAGAGAGTTCATAGATATTCTTATCTAAGGGTTCACCAGGATGGATTTTGTTCTTGATGCCATCGATACCAGCACAGAGCATTGCAGCAAATGCCAAGTAGGGATTAGATGTAGCATCTGGACAACGGAATTCCAAACGTTTAGCTTTGGGGTTAGTACCAGAAAGAGGAATACGGATAGAAGCAGAACGGTTTCCTTGGGAGTAAGCCAAGTTAACAGGTGCTTCATAACCAGGTACTAGGCGCTTGTATGAGTTGGTGCTAGGGTTGGTGATTGCCAACAGCGCTGGTGCGTGTTTGAGAAGACCACCAATGTAGTACAAGCCCATATCGCTCAAACCAGCATACTTATCACCTGCAAATAGAGGTTGGCCGTCTTTCCAAATCGACTGGTGACAGTGCATTCCCGAACCGTTATCGCCAAAAATTGGTTTTGGCATGAAGGTGACGGTTTTGCCGTATTTCTTGGCAACGTTCTTGATGACATATTTGTAAATCATCAACCAGTCAGCCGCTTCGATCAACTTCCCAAAACGGAAACCCAATTCGCACTGACCACCAGTAGCAACTTCGTGGTGATGCTTTTCAATGGGTACACCTAATTCTGCCATTGTCAATAGCATCTCTGTACGGATATCTTGGAAAGAATCCGTCGGTGCAACTGGGAAGTAACCTTCTTTGAAGCGTGGTTTGTAAGCTAAGTTGGGTTTTCCTTTTTCAAATTTACCGGAATTCCAAGCACCTTCTTCGGAGTCTAAGAAGTAGTAACCTTCGTTAGCAGTTTGGGCAAACCTAGCACTATCAAAGATAAAGAACTCAGCTTCAGGGCCAAAGAAAGCTGTGTCACCAAGACCAGTGGAAACCAGATAATCTATTGCTTTTTGGGCAATAACGCGTGGGCAACGATTGTACCATTCGCCCGTGCGCGGTTCTTTGATACTACAAATTATACTTAGTGTTGGCACTTCCATGAATGGGTCGATCCAAGCAGTGTTGGGGTCGAGTACCATCGTCATGTCCGATTCATTGATCGCTTTCCAACCCCGGATGCTGGAACCATCAAAAGGCACGCCATCAGTGAATGCAGTCTCATCGATTTGGTTCTGGTACAGTGTGAGGTGCTGCCAAGTCCCTACTGTATCGATGAATTTGAGATCAATGAGCTGAATTTTTTCATCTTGAATTTTCTTCAAGAGTTCTTGTGGTGTTGTCATTGTTACTCCTTCTCTACCAATTTCCTAAAGTAAACCAGAATCTTACATTGCATCCTAACCCTGCTGATCTCAATCAGGCCGTGACACACCAGAAATATCTTAAATACTAGACATTAGCGGATTTTGTAGCTTGTACTACAGATATCTGGATTATCAGGTTATATTAACCTTTCAGCGTTCATCTGCACAAAACTGGAAAGTTCATCATATAGGGGTCAACTTTGACATAAAATCCTTATGTAGTGGATAGATTGTTTTTGTGCCGAATCTATTTTTAATAGCACAAAAATTTACTGGTGCATAAGTGCAGCCAAATAAATATCAAACCATAAATAGCAATGATTGGGAGAAGAAGGAATGCGCGATGCGGTAACAAGTTTAATTAAGAATTATGACTTAGCTGGTCGGTATTTTGACCGGAATGCGATCGATAGCCTAAAGTCTTACTTTGATAGTGGTACAGCAAGAGTACAAGCAGCGGCGGCAATCAATTCTAATGCGGCTGCACTTGTCAAGCAAGCTGGTTTAAAGTTATATGAAGAACTGCCAGAATTGATTCGTCCTGGTGGAAATTCTTATACGACTCGTCGTTATGCGGCTTGTCTGCGGGATTTAGACTACTACTTGCGCTACGCTACCTATGCGTTGGTTGCTGGGAACACGAATGTATTGGATGAACGAGTGCTGCAAGGGCTGCGGGAAACTTACAATTCTCTAGGAGTGCCTATTGGCCCTACAGTTCGCGGTATCCAAATTCTCAAGGATCTGATTAAGGAACAAGTAGCAGCAGCAGGTGTGCTTAATACTGCTTTTGTGGATGAACCATTCGATCACATCACACGCGAGTTGAGCGAGATAGATATTTAGATTTTAAGCGGGCAAGGTGTCTGCCCCGACATAAACTTAAATAGCGATCGCACTTTGTCTCTGTTGGGAAAAGAGCGATCGCTTTTTTATGAACCCTACCAGGCTTTGAAAAGGGCTTTATTTAAGTTTTCGCCGCCAGATGGTAACATCGCGCCTCTGTCAAATAACTTTGCTAAATTAAAGCTGTGTTTTTGGAACTATCTTTCGACTAATGCCAGCCAGAGACATTTACCATACCGCAGTTATTAAAGCACTTATTGCAGATGGTTGGACAATAATCTGAACTACGGCAATACACGGATTTTGCTGTATCTTAATTATCTGAATATTGTATATTTGTAAAGAATAATATACTAAGTAGCGATCGCTAGATTTCTGTGAATTAGAACCGCCATCAGCCACAATAAAAGTTGCCGATGTTTGAGGCGCTGATTATGAAAGAATTATTAACTCTGAAAGACTTGCTTGTTAAGGGCGATGTCCAAAGGGCATTGATTATAGTTGAAGAATTAACAGAAATGAGCCGAAATATTAATCGTGCTTTGGCTTTAATCTTACCAGGAGAATCTAGTTAATTGGCTAAACAGCGACTCGACACACTATTAGTAGAATTAAATTTATGTTCTTCTCGCGCCTTAGCACAACGGCTAATTCAGGCGGGGGAAGTTACTGTTAATCAGCAATTAGTTGATAAACCTGGTACTGAAGTTGATATTGCAGCGAAAATAAATATTAAAGAGCGATCGCCTTTTGTTTCTAGAGGCGGTGAAAAACTCTCCAAAGCTTTGTCAGTATTTGCCATTCCCGTAGCAGAGCGCATTTGTTTAGATGGTGGGATTTCTACTGGTGGTTTTACTGATTGTCTCTTGCAAGCTGGAGCAAAACAAGTTTACGGTATTGATGTCGGTTACGGACAAGTTGACTGGCGGTTGCGAAACGATCCGCGGGTAATTTTGCGGGAACGCACCAATTTACGCCAATTACGACCGGATGAGTTATATGGTGAAAATGACCCGATTCCTGATTTAGCGGTGGTTGATGTATCATTTATTTCTTTAACTAAGATTCTGCCTGCTTTGTGGCAACTAACTCAAGCTAATCGTGAAGCTGTCTTGTTAGTCAAACCACAGTTTGAAGTCGGCAGATCCCGTGTAGGTAAAAAAGGTGTTGTGCGCGATCCAAACGACCAAGCTGATGCCATTTTCCAAGTTTTGCAAGCTGCTCACGAATTAGGATGGAAATACAAAGGCTTAACTTGGTCGCCGATCGTTGGCCCGGCTGGGAATATCGAATATCTGTTGTGGTTGGCAATGGAAAGTGAAACACCGCCACTTGATTTAGAGGCAATTAAGCAAATAACGCAATCAGCAACAACTGATTTACGGAAGAGTTAAAGAAGAATGCAGAATTCAGAATCAATTAGTGGGGCACTTAAACCCACATATTCATTTGCACTCGGACTCCAATTCATACTGAATTCTGATACCAATTTGAAAAATGATTGCGACAGATGGAAAACTGAAACACTTATCCAATGAATGTTTCACAATCCAAAATCTAAAATCTAAAATCCAAAATGGTATGACTCCTGACTCCTGAATTCTTTGTTGTTAAACGTCGTAAATTAGACATTCTACGGAATGTGGATGGCGATCGCAGTAATTTTCCAAAGAGGTTTTCTTGGATTTTGCTTGGTGTTGGTGAGATTTTTCGGCTTGCAATTCTTCTACAATGTCCCAGGCTACGGCACAACCAGCAGAATTACTGCCATCTAAATCGCAAGTTGTCCGAGCTTCAGTAATTGCATTAGTAATGGCTTCTTCTAGAGTAGCCGCCCCAGCAGTTTCAAATTTTAGGGTAGTTGTCATGATACTTTCACCTTTTAATTTACACAAATAGATATCAGGGGATAGGGCATAGTTTTATTTCTCACAACCTTTACCCTGTAACCTGTACCCTCAATCTTGCATCCCAAATTGAGAATGTCAGTTAATTGTCAGAAGAGTTTGATAGAAGTTGATAAACACTTATAAACGGTAATAAAAAGATAACTGTTTTTAATTATTCTCAATACTTTATGTTTAACTCTTGTCGCAAACGATACAGAATTGTATTTTGGTCAACTTGAGAGAGAATTTCTTGAATGACGCTGCTAGCGCCCAACTGTCCCCAAGTGCAGCCTTTTTCGAGATAGACTTGGGCAGCTTTGCCAACAGAGTACGCACCATAGCCGGCGATACCAGCTTGAGCGATCGCACTGCCAGCAAAAGCAGTAATATTACTGGGATTATCAGCACTGGTTATTGCAGCCGTACTTTTACTTAAACCCAAAAGAAAACTACTACCTAATTCTCCAAGTAGCAAGCCGCCAGAACTAAATAAAATCGTTTTTAAAATTTTCCCGGCTTCATAGCTAGTCATCGGCAAACCATACAATCTAGCGAGAGCGCGAATTAAAGCTAAATCAGCAACAGTTCCGCCAAGGATATCTAAAAAGGCGATGGGATTGAGCATGACTGCTAAGGCTTTGTATTTGGTAAATTGCCAAATAATTTCTTCGGCTTCCTTTTCGCGTAAATCGATAGTTTTTTGAGCGATCGCGGCTTCTGCATCCCGTGCTTGGATGAGTGCATTTAAAGCCAGAAGCGATCGCCCTTCCCGATTCAGAATATTCAGAATTATCTCTTTGAGTTCGTCTACTTGCGGTGGTGGTGTTTCCCATTCATAAGTGACACGCCCATCAGGCCATTCAACCCGCACTTCCATTGCTGCTGGTTCCGCTGCCACCATGACAATTTCATCAGGTAGTAGAGGCTTTGCTTCTGGATGCCCTGCACCCAGTTGTTGTAAATTTTGGTAAATTGCTCCTTGATCTGTATCTGGGTAAAGGTCTATTTTGTTAAACACTAAAATCAGGGGTTTTTGCGATCGCCTTAATTGCAGCAGCGCTTGATATTCAGTGCGCGTGATATCACCAGACACGACAAACAAAATCAAATCCGCCTGATGTACTACTTCTCGTGCCATATCCGCCCGTGACTCACCCTCAATTTCATCTAATCCAGGGGTATCAATTAACTCTACTAGTACCTTATCACTGGGCTGCCACCGCACAGAACGGGGCCATTGGGTGACACCATTCAGGGGCCCAGTTTGCAAAATCTTGTCTCCCAACAAGGCATTTAAAACTGCTGACTTTCCCCGACTCACCAAACCAAAGACGGCAATTCTAATGACGTTTGAATCCAGCTTGTTGAGTGTGGCATTCAAAGCTTCCAATTCTGGTTTCATCAAACCTACTAATTCTGGGTTAGATGAAAGCTGTCCTGACTTGCGAAGATATCCATACCAAGAAAGCGCTTGTCTGAGACTGGCGCGGGCACGATTTAAGTGAGTTTCTTGCACATTACGATAAACCGACATAATATCAACACTTTTAGCCTTCACTCTCTCTAAAATGCTCATCCAATGCTCAAAACACTTACTTTCAGCATTCGATTGTGAATAATAGGTATGAATTCGTACTCATTAACCATGCTTAATTAATGCTTACTTTTTCAACCCCATTATCAGGGGAAGGAAAAGTTAAACATACCTCTCTATCTTATATCCCTAAGTTGTTGGACTAATAATCTAGATATAGGACATAAAAAGTCTCTAACTTTATGAGGTCAGAGATTAGGTGTTTTATAAATCTTAAGAAAGATGTAACTAATGGATAGCTCCAAAGAGAGACTAACGCCAAAATCTACACTTAGATTGGAGGCGGATTGGCTCCGGCTTTGTTCAGTTTTAGTCTGGTTTGAAATCCTCTTATGTAACTCTCTTCTCTACAAGAGGCTGCCCCAACATGGCGTTACGCCTAGCTTGCTTCCCTGTAAGGGTACAATTTTGAAATTTTAATTTTGAATTGTTAATCTGGGTATCCTAAGAAAGACAAGGTTAGATGATATAGACGAAGGAACAAAGTTTATAACTTATGTATGAGTAGAGAAAACAACTATAATTTCTACTACAAAAACTGATTGAACAATTAGCCAACTCATTCTATAAAAAGAAGAGTGCTGAGTGCGTTCAATCATGAAGGTAAAGGCTCGTCTACACCCTCATACCAATTTTGCTATGCCTGCGGTAAATGCTCGCCTACGCAGATGGTGAGAACTTTGATTGAGCAAGTTTTCCCATAAGTGCAGCTTGAAATTCTGGATTTATAGGAGCAGTCTTTTTCAGACTAAGACATAAATATTAATTATATGAGAAATTTGAGGAACAGCCATGCAAGGAAATGAGCGGGAAAAAATACGCCATCTGTTGGTCATCCAAGACCTAGAAGGGCGGCGAACTGTCCCCCTGCGAGAAACTACTTATTCTCTGGGGCGGCATCCTGCAAACACTATTGTCTTGGCTTCCCGGTCAGTATCAATGCAACATGCAATTTTATTGCGAGTTACTGTTCCAGAAACTGACCAATACGGCTTCCAAATTATTGATGGTAACTATAAGGGGAAAGGAAGTACTAATGGCTTATTTGTGAATGGCACTAAATGCTTTTCTCATAATCTTAGGCATGGAGATATCATAGCTTTTGGCAGTAATAAGGCTCAGGCTAAATATTATGCCATTTCCAACATTTCCGAACAAGCATTTTCTGCATCTTTTAATGTTGAAGACTTATCTGGTTTTTTATCAGAGCAAGCCAGTCCTGCCAATCCTTTTCAAACCTTAGCCATCGATCCCAGTTTTGAAGCAGCTAGTGAGTCTGCTCTAGCTCGCCTAGCATCCTTTCCTGAACTCATCCCCAATCCAATTATTGAAATGGATTTCGAGGGAAGAATTACCTATCTCAATCCAGCCGCAGCTATCAAGTTTCCTAATCTTAGGGAAGTTGGGACAGAACACCCAATTTTAACGGGACTCTTGATTGGAGTTAACAATCTAGAAAACAATTCTTTTGTGCGCGAGGTGGAAGTAGGCACAGAAGTTTTTGAACAATCCGTACTCTATCTTCCTGAAAGTGATTTAATTAGAACTTTTATTATTAGAGATATTACAGAGCAAAAGCAAGCTACAGCTGAATTGCGCCAGCGCGATCGCTTGCTACAAGCAGTTGCAGAAGCTGCCAATTATTTGCTAGGAGAAATGAATTACGAAACTGGTATCGATCTAGCTCTAGCTGTACTGGGTGAAGCTGCCAAGGCAGATCGTGCCTATCTCTTTCAGAACCATCTCCATCCTGTTACAGAGGAAATGGCAGTCAGCCTAAAGTTTGAATGGACACAATCTTGTATTGAATCTACCCACCACCATTGGCAGAATCAGCTTTATCAAGCGCCTGAATTAGCTCGTTGGTACACAGTTCTCTCTAGCGGCCAGTCAATTAGCGGCATCACTCAAAAATTTCCTGTCGCCGAACAAGAATTTCTGATTCGAGATGGCATTAAATCCCTTCTCTTGGTACCTCTTCGCTTGGATAATGATTTCTGGGGGTATCTTGGCTTGGCAGACTGCACCTTTGAGCGTCATTGGTCAAAGCATGAAGAATCTACTCTTTTGACCATGGCCGCCAGTATTATTGGTGCGCGGCAGCGTCAGCAAGTAGAAGAAAAGATTCGCTATCAAGCCCTCCATGACTTGCTGACAGGGTTGCCCAATCGTCTACTATTTAACGAGCTGCTCAGTAAAACTCTGCCCAACGCCACTCGCAATGGCGAAAGTTTAGCTGTGATCTTCCTCGATTTGGATCGCTTCAAGGTCATTAATGATACTCTGGGGCATACTCTGGGAGACCAATTGTTACAAAGCGTCTCTCAAAGATTAAAAGACTCACTCAGAGGTGGAGACACTGTAGCCCGTTGGGGAGGCGATGAATTTACTATTTTACTCCCACGAGTCAATGATATTGAAGAGGTAACTTTGGTAGCGCAGAGAATTTTACAAGCCTTAGAGGATGCTTTTCATCTCCAAGAGCATGAACTTTATGTAACTGCTAGCCTCGGTATTGCCTTACTTGATAGCAACAGCCCTGACACCGAAACACTAATCCAGCACGCAGATGCCGCTTTGTACTACGCCAAAGACAAAGGGCGGAATAACTACCAATTTTACAGTGTTTCTCTGAGTGCTAAAAATCCTGAACTCCTGACTTTAGAAAAGAGCTTGCGCTATGCCCTAGAGCGCAATGAATTTAAGCTTTACTATCAGCCTCGTGTGAACATTGCCACAGGAGAAATTACTAGTATGGAGGCTCTGTTGCGTTGGCAGCACCCAGAGATGGGATTGGTCGCCCCCAGTGTATTCATTCCCTTGGTCGAAGAAAGTGGATTAATTGTCCCCATCGGCGAATGGACTCTACAGACGGCCTGTAGCCAAAATAAAGCATGGCAAGATTCTGGATTGCCACCGATTAAGATCGCTGTTAATCTTTCTCTGAAGCAGTTCCGCCAACCCAAATTGGTAGAAACTATAGCTAAGATTTTAGAACAAACGGGCCTGGAGCCACGCTTTTTAGAATTAGAAATTATGGAAACCACAGCGATTGAGGACTTGGGTTTTACCAGAAAGGTCTTAGAGGAGCTACAGCAGATGGGTATTTACATCTCCATCGATGACTTTGGTACAGGTCATTCCTCGCTCTCGCGCCTACAGCTTTTGCCACTCCACAATCTGAAAATAGATAAATCTTTTATTCAATATTTGACGCAGGATGCCAAAGTAGCTCATATTATCCAGGCCATAGTTACCTTGGGACACAGCTTGGGATTAAAGTTAACAGCCGAAGGGGTAGAGAAAGAAGAGGAATTGGAATTCTTGAAATCGATCAACTGCGAGGAGGTACAGGGCTTTTTATTCTACCGCCCACTTCCTGAACAGAAAGCAACAGAAGTCCTTGAAAGTAAACGACCAAAGATTTAGTACAAGGGAAAACTCTTTGTACCAGTGAGGATACAATAAAATTCATTGTCTTGTTGCCGACCTTTTTCGTCCTATGCTACCAGTCATTTATTCCGACGAATTTTTAGATCACAAGACTGGAAAATATCATCCCGAAAAACCAGAACGTTTAAGTGCGATCGCCAATGCCCTAAAAGCAGCTACATTTGCTGATAAAATCACCTGGCACTTGCCTACACCAGCATCAGAACAGCCATCGCTGATGTCTTCGTTGGTTAGAGCACATAGCCCAGCCTACATCAAAAAACTGTGGCAAATCGCTTCTAGTGGCGGCGGCCCTTTGGATGGAGATACGCCAGTTTCCCCACGCAGTTATGATGTGGCATTGTTGGCAGTCAGTGCATGGTTGGATGGAGTTGAGGTTGTCTTAGAGTCGGCTAATCCTGCTTTTGTACTAGCGCGTCCCCCAGGACATCATGCTGAAAGCGATGCAGGGATGGGCTTTTGCCTATTTTCTAATGCCGCGATCGCTGCTTTATTTGCTTTAGAACAACCTGGAATTAACCGCGTCGCCATCCTTGATTGGGATGTACATCATGGTAATGGTACTCAGGCGATCGTGGAAACGGAAGCACGCATTGCCTATTGTTCTCTACATCAGTACCCATGCTATCCCGGTACGGGAAGATCGACAGAACGGGGTTTTCACAATAACGTATTAAATTTACCAGTACCCCCTGGTAGTGATATTGCAATATATCAGCCACTATTTGAAAAACAGGTAGTACCGTTTTTAGCCAACTTCCAGCCAGATTTACTAATTGTGAGTGCTGGTTACGATGCCAATGCGGAAGATCCTTTGGCAAGTATCAATTTGCAACCAGAAGACTACGCTTTATTTACTGATTATTGTTTGGGGCTAACTCGTAAAATTCTGTTTGGCTTAGAAGGTGGTTACGACTTTGATACTCTTTCTCAATCAGTTGTAGCGACGATTGAACGCTGTTTACTTTAAAAAATACCTAATATATCTACCGACGATCGCAATTACCAAGGAAATAGCCTAAATTCTCTGGAAAGATTTGGGAACACTGAATACTGACGCGGTTATAGCTGACATACAGTTATGAAAATTTCTCACAAACTGGTTGCAAGCTTTGTTGGTGTTTCCTTATTAAAGATTGTAGTTGGTGCGGTTGCGATCGCCGACAATCGTTGTGCGATACCTGAAACAGTGCGATCGCGCATTTTTAATCCTTTTTTTACCACGAAATCCATCGGCAAAGATACTGGTATGGGCCCCATTCTCCATTCCCTTTTTTATCAACTTCATAGAATCTTCAGAAAGAAAAATTTTCAGCGGGGTTCTGAAAGAGCTAAAGTTTTGTTAAGATGCAATTGCTAGCAGTTTCTCAGCGAAATTCACCTATCGGGGTGTGGAGAAATAAAAAGCACAAGCAGCACAAATTCCAAAAGGTGAAGCAATGACCACCTATATTTTTTTCGATGAAGCCCTACAAATGCTGACCAACGCCTATTTGATATCAGTAGTACTGTTAATGGCAGCTTCTGGTATAGGTTTGGCGGTGATTGAGACAATAGAAAAGACAGGAGAACGCTAAGTTTACGGATGGCAATGTAGTTCCTGCCAAAAACCTTTGGGTACAAGTGTTCGCTGTGAATAAATCCTGGGAACACTAAAAGATGAAAGTCTTATAGCGTTATAGTCTTACCTGTAAATCTACCAAACATACAGGTAAAAGTAACGCTATTGGGACTCTAACCAAGGAGCTACTACAATGGGTCTATTCGACGCTGTGTTGGGTACAGATAGCCAAACCCAAGCAGCACTCAATCCAGCGGAAGCTTTTGCTGTCATTATATTGACGGCGACTGCTTCAGACGGTTATCTTTCAGTTGAGCAAGCAAATTCTACCATTTCTGTGCTGTCTCGGATGAAACTTTTTAAAAGTTATCCCAATGAAATGATGAACAGGCTGTTTGACAAAATTTTGGGCATTCTCCAAGGCGATGACTTTAATGCTTTGTTCAATGCAGCCAAAGATTCTCTATCTCAAGAGTTGCGGGAAGCAGCCTTTGCAGTAGCCACCGATTTAGTCCTAGCTGAAGGTATTATACCTGAAGAAGAAAAAAACTTCTTAAATGATTTATATCAAGCTTTAGGGGTTTCGAGCGAGATAGCAATACAAATTGTGGAAGTAATCTTGATTAAAAATCGTGCATAGGGCAATCGAACATAACTTGTTATGCCCATTGTCCTTACTTGATTAAACTGTATAAGTAGCTTATAAATAAAGCGTGGCACGGAAGTTAAGCTTCTTTGCCACTATTTTTTGCTTTTATGATTTTGAACTTTAAATCAATTGCTTATGCGTTGTTCTGCCACCCTAAACCAACTGGCTGAAGTTATTTTGGCCCATTCTGTAAACTTATCTGAAACTGCTTTAACACAAGTCACTAGCGGAATCCAAACAGATAGCCGTACCTTGAAACCAGGTGAAGTATTTGTCGCTTTTCGAGGCGATAAGTTTGATGGACATGAATTTGTACCAACTGCGATCGCAAAGGGGGCAATAGCTGCAATCGTAGATTTTGAATACGAAAATCCGGGATTCCC
Source organism: Nostoc sp. PCC 9305 (assembly GCF_963920915.1). NCBI lineage: Bacteria > Bacillati > Cyanobacteriota > Cyanophyceae > Nostocales > Nostocaceae > Nostoc > Nostoc sp. PCC 9305. The sequence goes on along the minus strand of NZ_CAWUDN010000071.1, from coordinate 7,242 downwards.
TGTACTACAAGTAAAAGACACTCTCAAGGCATATCAACAAATTGGCCGATGGTGGCGCGATCGCTTTAATATTCCTGTAATTGGTGTGACTGGTTCGGTGGGTAAAACTACAACCAAAGAATTGATCGCCGCAGTTTTAGGAACAAACGGACGAGTTCACAAAACTTATGGAAATTACAACAACGAAATCGGTGTCCCGAAAACTCTGCTAGAACTTGGCGCTGAAAATGACTATGCTGTAATTGAAATGGCGATGCGGGGTAGAGGACAAATTGCCGAACTGACGCAAATAGCGCGGCCAACAATTGGAGTGATTACCAATGTGGGGACGGCGCATATTGAGTTACTGGGTTCCGAAGAAGCGATCGCTGAGGCAAAATGTGAGTTGTTAGCCGAAATGTCTGCTGATAGTGTGGCAATTCTCAACCACGACAATCCTTTATTAATGGCCACGGCGGCGAAATTTTGGCAGGGAGAAGTTGTAACTTACGGCTTTTCTGGTGGGGATATTCAAGGTCAGTTAATTGATAACGAGACTGTGGAAGTCGCAGGAATCCAATTACCTCTACCTTTACCTGGTCGTCATAATGCGACTAATTTCTTGGCAGCTTTAGCGGTGGCAAAGGTTTTAGGGATCGATTGGGCAACCCTCAAATCAGGTGTGAATGTGGATATGCCTACAGGGCGATCGCAGCGATTTACCTTACCCAACGATGTGGTAATCTTAGATGAAACTTATAATGCTGCACCAGAAGCTATGATTGCAGCATTGCAATTATTGGCAGATACACCCGGAAAGCGGAAGATTGCCGTATTGGGTGCAATGAAAGAATTGGGAGAGCGATCGCAGCAGTTGCACCAGCGAGTGGGAGAAACAGTACGAAAATTGAATTTAGACGGCTTGTTAGTTTTGGTAGATGGAGAAGATGCCGAAGCGATCGCTCTTAGTGCCGAGGGTGTGCCATCGGAGTGTTTTGCAACTCATGCTGAGTTAGTGGCTAGGTTGAAGACATTTGTGCAAACAGGCGATCGTTTATTGTTTAAAGCCGCCCATTCTGTGGGACTAGATCGGGTAGTCAGTCAGTTACGTGCAGAATTTCCTAAATGATACCACTAGAAACCCAACGTCTCATCCTGCGAGATTTTGTAGAATCGGATTGGTCAGAGGTTCATAAATACGCTTCTGATGCTGAAGTTGTGCGTTACTTGACTTTTGGCCCTAATACCGAAGAAGATACCAAAAACTTTTTGCAAAGAGAGATTTCATTGCAAAGTAAAGAACCCCGTCAGCATTTTGCCTTAGCGGTGACTTTGAAAGCCCAAAAGCACTTAATTGGTATCTGTCGTATATCCGTTAAAGATATTGACAACAAAACAGGCTCTATTGGATACTGTTTCACTAAGCAATTTTGGGGTCAAGGATACGCGACTGAAGCTGTAAAAGCAATTGTATCATTTGGTTTTCAGGAGTTAAACTTACACCGCATCTTTGCAACTTGTCATCCAGAAAACATTGCCTCAGCAAGAGTTATGCAAAAAATTGGAATGCAACAAGAAGGATATTTGCGACAACACCATTGGATTAAGGGAGAATGGCGAGACTCTTGGTTATATGCCATTCTTGAGCATGAATGGAGAAGCGTCTATGGATGATTATTCTGAAAATATCACCTAGTAGATGCCCGATAGATTTCAGTTGGAAAGACTAGGGCTGCTACTGTAGCGTCTTTGAAAAAGAATTGCTGCCAAATTAGTCACTAAACAGGTGATTGCTAGGCACAGCAAGATATAAGTAGGAGCCATAACCACGCCAATCATGAACCAAGTATATACGTGCAATATCATTACAGAAGCGAAAAAGCTAGCAATTCCAGCAGATTGCCACACTTGATATGATGGGCGACGCAACGCTACTAGAATCATTGTTGAAATTGTGACAAGTAAGTTCGCTGGTACGAGAAATGCACAAATACTTATGCAGTTGCCACGAGAGAACTCAGCTAGGGTGTTAAAATCGAGCATTAATTTTGTTGGGATAGATGTTAACTTTTTAATAATTTAGTTTATTGTATTTAAAATAACGAAATATATATTAAGGCATGAGTGAGTAATCACATTGCAAATATAACATAATTTAAACTATTGAGTTGCCTTTTGATACTACCAATAGTTAGTTAATTCTAAAGATTTTGGATAAGTAGGGTGGAAAGCACCCACCCTAGCTGAATTAACCTGGTAAAATTACCGTATCGATAACGTGTACCACACCATTATCAGCTTCAATATCTGCTGCTAAGACTGTGGCATTTTTAACTTCAAAACCATCAGAAGAATGAATTTTAATGGGTGAACCTTCCACAGAATTAACCGTACCGAGTTGTGCCAAATCAGCCTGTAGCAGCTTTCCTGGAACGACATGATACTTTAGAATCCGTGTCAACTGGGGAATGTTTTGTAACAGAGTTTGGATAGTTCCCGCTGGTAACTTGGCAAAAGCATCGTCATTTGGTGCAAAGACAGTGAAAGGGCCAGGACTTTTTAATGTTTCTACTAAACCAGCAGCTTGTACAGCCGCCACCAGTGTTTTAAACGACTCAGACGTAACTGCAATATCAACAATATCAGCCATATATCTTACCTAAATCTCTGCAAAAGATTTTAAAGGATAATAAACCTCTTTTAAGTTTTATTAAACAAAATAAATTTAAAATCAGGCGTTGAATAAACTACACCTAGATGCTTACTCCCGTCAGACATCGCTTTATGATGTTTCTAGGAAAATCCCGTTATATAAAGAAATGTCCGATCGCACGTATGCCATTCTGGGAACTGGAGCATTAGGTGGATTCTATGGTGCAAGATTACAAAAAGCTGGGTTGGATGTCCACTTTTTGCTCAAGAGTGATTACGAACAGGTAAAGAAATATGGTTTAGTGGTAGAGTCCAAAGATGGTGACTTTACCCTTCCTGAAGTCCACGCCTACAACGACGTAGAAAAGATGCCACAATGCGATGTTGTGGTGGTGGCACTGAAGACGACGCAAAACCATTTACTACCAAAGATGTTGCCACCAGTAGTTAAAGATAATGGGGTGGTGTTGGTATTACAGAATGGACTTGGTGTAGAAGAGGAAGTTGCTGAAATTGTTGGTAATGTAACTGTTATCGGTGGATTGTGCTTTTTGTGTTCTAACAAAGTGGGGCCAGGGCATATACACCATCTAGACTATGGGCAAATTAACTTCAGTGAATATACCCCTAACTATCAGCCTAGTGGGATAACTGAGAGGATGCAGCAAATTGCTGATGACTTTGAAAGCGCTAGTATCTCAATTGAATTAGCTGAAGATTTACTACTAGCACGTTGGAAAAAGTTGGTGTGGAATATCCCATACAATGGGCTTTCTGTGATTCTCAACGCTAGAACTGATGAATTAATGGCCTATGAGTACACCCGCAAGTTAGTCGAACAGTTGATGTATGAAGTAGCGGCGGGGGCAAAAAGCTATGGGCGGATTATTAGCGATCGCTTCATTCAAACAATGCTCGATTATACTGTCAAAATGACGCCTTACCGCCCTAGCATGAAAATTGACTACGACGAACATCGTCCCTTGGAGATAGAAGCAATTTTCGGCAACCCATTACGGAAAGCCCAATCAGTAGGTGTGGATTTAGTGCAGATTAGCTGTTTATACCACCAGTTGAAGTTTTTAGATGCCAGGGAAAAGTGATAGAGATTAGGGAGATGGAGGAGACAAGAGAAGCAATTCTATTCTTAACTCCTAACTTACCACTCCCCCAATTTTTAACGCAGGGATTCAAAAATGACTGCTATTGTCATTAAACACAACAGGATAATTCCTAGCGGAAGCAAAAACTGTTGTAAAAGGTACAGCAGTATGGGTATGATTTGTAAGATACCCAAACCACTTGATAAAACGTAAGCGATCGCAATGCCGAATAGCACCAGCAGAAAATATTTCAAAGATTTAGAGGCAAAACGAAATAAAAGTGTATCCTGATTTGTGTCCATAATTTTACTCACGAAAGTAACTAAATTTTTGGCAGTGAATATTCTTTGTGATTCCCCCACACCTTTTAAAAAATGAGGCTATGGGGAATCAACAGTATTAGTTTTACAAGTGGGTAATTGCGTTGTTAAGTGAATTATTCAAAGACTGTTGTTGTCTTTGTACATTGTTTTGCTTTTCATAATTAACTAGCAGTTGAAATGCGATAAACAAGCTCAATAACAACAGCAAGAACGAGCCAAAACCAGAAGAATACTGATTTATTTCTCGCTCAACACCACATTTGAGGCAGACATATCTATTGGGATTATGCGTATCTTGGGCAAAAGGGCACTGATTCTGATTGCAATCATGATGACAATCTTTATCTAAAATCATTGAACCTCCTGTAGGGTAAAGACTTACATACTTAGTTGTAAATACGCTCTACAGAATCTAGTTAGTTAATACCCACCGCCTGTTTAGTAGACACCACTTTCATGAGTAATTAATATGGGACAATAACATTTGTGATTTACTAAGCTTGCAGTAGTAGCGCTCTCTAAATCTCTCCTCAACCACCTTTTCTTGGCGCTTAACTTAACTTCGCCTGTATTAATTACAAGAGTAATACAACCGAAAATGCTTTGCAGTAGGATAAAGTAAGTTTCCTACCGAGTAGGAAAAAGTATTTTGTACTATGGAAGGTAGGAATAAGTAGTAAAAATATAGTTATAATAAATTACAAATGATACATCAAGTTCGCAAATGGGTGTAGAAGAAGCCTTAGAGTTTGTAGATAACTTGGTTTTTCTCAAGACGGGAGAACACTTAGATAAAGCTCAAAGGATTATCTTGCGTCATTTGTGGGAGGATGAAAAGCGGACTTACCAGGATATTGCCAACAGGCGTGGTTATACAGAAGCGCATTTAAAATCAGTTGGCGCGGAACTTTGGCATTTACTGTCAAAAGTGCTAGGAGTGAAAGTGTCTAAATCAACCTTCCAAGGGATAGTTCAGGGATTTAGAACAAGCCAACAGTCGCAAAAAATCCTCCATATTCCCAATTTAGCGACTAATGGCACTAGACCCCAAGATTTAGATTCTAACTTTGTAGGGCGCGATCGCCAAATAGCCGAACTTCACACCCTCGTTAGTCAGGGAGCAAAAGTTATCCTCATCCAGGGTGAAGGCGGTGTTGGTAAAACAACCTTAGCACGCAAGTATTTTAAAACTCAAAAGTTTAATTTTGTACTCGAACTGTGGATGGCCACAGAAATCCAAAACCTGACTCCAGTGGAGAGTGTAGTTGAGGAATGGCTGCGGCGATACTTTAACGAAGAACCAGGATGTGACTTTGGTATCAGCTTAGAACGATTACGCCGCAAACTCCGAGAGCAAACTTTTAAAATTGGGGTATTTATTGATAACTTAGAAACTGCTCTTGATAAAAATGGCAAGTTCCTAGAATATCGTCGTCCTTATGTTGAGCTATTGAGAGTATTAGCAGATACCGATGTACATTCAATTACTTTAGTAACAAGTCGTGAGCGTTTACGGGAGTCTAGTGTAGAGGTTCATCTCTATCCACTCGAAGGTTTAGATGATGAAGCGTGGCGACAGTTTTTCAGCAATTGCCATATCAATTGTGATTGTACTATTCTCAATGAAATATGTACAGCTTACGGAGGTAATGCCAAAGCAATGCAAATTCTCCGAGGAGCAATATTGACAGATTTTTATGGTGACATACACGCCTATTGGCAAGAAAACTGTACAGATTTATTAATAGAAAGAGAGTTAAAAGATTTAGTCGCCAGTCAATTTACCCGTCTTCAAGAAAATGACTTAAAAGCTTATCACCTTCTATGTCGTTTAGGATGCTATCGTTATCAAGATATTACTTCATTACCTATTGAGGGAGTTTTATGTTTGCTTTGGGATGTACCAGAACAACAACGTAGAGGTGTAATTAAAGCTCTGCAAGACTTATCCTTAATAGAAGCGAAAAAAGGACAATATTGGCTGCATCCGGTAATTCGCGATGAAGCAATAAGTAGGTTAAGATTAGTCAGTGAAGAATGGGAATTAGTAAACCGAAAAGCGGCGGAATTTTGGACGCGACAAGTTGCAGCTATCAAAAATATCACAGATGCTTTAACAGCTTTAGAAGCTTATTATCACTATGTAGAAATTAATTATTTTGAGCAAGCTAGCGATGTAATTTTACAAGGGCGAGGTAACAAGTGGGGTACAGGATTGCCTTTGGGTTCTTGCTTTTACCAGTTGGGGTTGCTCCAGAAAAATTTCTCTGTAATTAAGCGGATAATAGATAATGTAAAATCTAAAAAAAGACTGATTAAACTTTATATTATCCTTGGGTATACATATCGAATTATCGGTTGCGTTAGAGAAGCTATAGAATGCTATGAGAAATCAGGAGAAATATTAGAAGAGTTAGATGAAAAGCTAACGAAAATCTCTATTTTGTTCAATACAGGGCTTTGCAAACTAGAATTATGGGACATAAAAGCAGCCGAAGATTGTTTTAATTCTGTTTGTAGCCTTGCTGAAGCAAATAGCAATCTTGATGATTACATGGCTTATGCTCAATGTTGTTTAGCTTTGATAAAATCACGTTTTGGTAGCAGAAAAGATGCCTTTTACCTTGCTGAAGATGCCTTTTATACTATGTCATTGTCAAGTAGAGTGACTTTATGGGGAATGGGGCATAGTTTAGTAACTCTCTGCTTAACTTATAAAAATTTAGGTAATCTTAAAAAAGCCTTTAAGTTCTGTCAACAAGCTATATTTCATGCTGAAGAAAACAATTTTACTCAGATTAAAGCTAAAGCTATAAGTTGTCTGGCGGAAATTTTTCGAGAACAAAGGGAATTTACTATAGCAATTTTTCATCATTCAAAAGCAATAGAAATTCTTGATAAAATCGGTGCTAAATCAGACTTAGCTGAAGCTTATTATCAATTGGCATTGACTCATAAAAAAATGGGTGAAATTGACCACAGTCGGGAAAGTTTTGTACAAGCGATCGCCCTCTTTAACGAAATGCAAGCACCCCGGCAAGTTGAGAAAGTACAAGCAGCAATGAAGTATGTTGAGCAATAGGCAATACTATTTGCTTTTAACTGGCGATTTTCCGGCTAATAGCCTCTCCAACTGGAGTTTAGACTAAAAGCGATATGAGAGAACGCAAATCAAAAGGAATTAG